>NZ_JBEPAP010000005.1:2288-241355 GCF_040298665.1 Streptomyces sp. NPDC001508 | reverse complement strand
GCCGGCTGCGCCGCGCCTCGGCGCGCACCGCCCGGCGCAGCCAGCCCTGCGGGTCGGCCGGCGGGCCCGCGGTGGCCAGGAGTTCCAGGAGGCGCAGCCAGACCGCCTGCTCCAGATCGGCCGGTTCGGCTCCCGCGGCATGCGCCTCGGCGCCCGCCTCGGCGGTGAGCAGCGGGCGCAGGGCGGCAACAAGGTCGTGCGTCATATGTGCGACGACGTGGCCGCCCCGGCACGGGTTGCCCAGGCGGCCAGGTGTCAACCCGAACGGGCGTCGGGCACTCAGCCGTTGACGAAGTCCTCGCGGGCGAGCAGACCGGTGTCCGCGTTGTCCGTGAACACACCGTCGATGCCGGTCGCGAAGTACGCCCGGAACGCACCGAAGGCGTCTCCGTAAGCGTCCGCGTCGGTGCCCTTGCGGAACTCCTTCGGCAGGAAGGGGTTCTCGTTGCGCAGGGTGTACGGGTGCAGGATCAGGCCCACCTTGTGCGCGTCCGCGACGAGCGTGGTCGGCGCGTCCAGGCTGCCGTCGGCCTTCTTCGCGATGACGAGGTCGAGGGTGGGCCCGATGCCCTGCGCGTAACCGGCGATCTCCCGCAGGCCCTTGGGCGTGATGAGGCCGGCCACGGTGCGCGGGTCGCCCGCCTCGACGAAGTCCCAGGGGCGGGTGCCCGCCGAGGAGAGCAGGACGACCAGCGGGTTGTCGACCAGCTTGTTCAGCCGCTGGATGCTGCCCGGCTCGAAGGACTGCAGGATGACCGGCGAGTTCCGCTTGTCCTTGCCGTACTTGCGCAGCAGCTTGGCGACCCGCTCCTCCAGGCCCAGGCCGAGCCTGCGGAAGTAGGTGGGGTGCTTGGTCTCCGGGTAGATCCAGACCTGCTTGCCGCGCCTGCGGGTCTGCTCGTCCTGCCACTTCAGGACCTCTTCGAACGTGGGGATCTCCCAGCGTCCGTTGTAGAGGTTGTTGTGCGGGCGGTTGGCCGGGATGCGCTCGACGGCGCGCAGGGTCTTCAGCTCGGCGAGCGTGAAGTCCTCGGTGAACCAGCCGGTGGTGGAGACGCCGTCGAGGACCTTGGTGGTCCTGCGGGACGCGAACTCGGGGTGGTCCGCGACGTCGGTGGTGCCGCCGATCTCCGGTTCGTGCCGGCACACCAGGTGGCCGTCCTTGGTCGGCACCAGATCACCGGCCTCCACGATGTCGGCGCCCATGTCGAGGGCCAGCTGGTAGGAGCCGAAGGTGTGCTCGGGGCGGTAGCCGCTGGCACCCCGGTGGCCGATGATCGTCGGCACGGGCAGGCTCTTCAGGCCGCCGCCCTGCCCCTTCGACCGGGACTCCGTGGCCCGCGCGGCGCCGGGCAGTCCGAGGACCGCTCCGCCCGCGCCGAGCACCGCGGCGCCGAGAAGCGCCCGCCGTCCGGTTCCCTGCGTCTGCTCGTTCGACTCGTGCCTGTCCATGAGGGCCTTCCTGCCGTCCGGCCGCCGTGTCCGACGCCCCCCTCCGGGCGCCCCGGCCGGTTCCTCTTCTGCCTTCTTCAATGTCTTCGTGCGATGCGGGCCGATCGTAGGGGCGTGGACATGACGGACGGGAGACTCGGGACCCAACACGCGGGTGCTGTCAGATGTCACGCGCGAAGCACGGGGTGACGGCGTGTCCGGAGCGGCGCGCGCGGGACGGGCGGGCGTCCGGCGGGTGGCCGGGCGATGTCCGTCACACCGTCGCTCCCGCGTCACACGGCGGGCCCGGCACGCCACCGCAGGTGAACCCGCGTCAATAGTGAGTAAGACATCGGTGAACCGGACGCCCCCGATGTGCGTATCTCCCCGAGCCGCGAGTATCGTCCTCACCTGCACAGACTCATACCGCCCCTCGGCATCGGAGGAACCGTTGTCCCGCTTCGCGCTCATCAAGGCAGTGCTCGGACCGATCATGCGCCTGATGTTCCGCCCACGGGTGGAGGGCGTGGAGCACATCCCGGGGGACGGTCCGGTCATCATGGCGGGCAACCACCTCACGTTCATCGACTCGATCGTGCTGCCGCTCGTGTCCAAGCGGCAGGTGTTCTTCATCGGCAAGGACGAGTACGTCACCGGCAAGGGCTTCAAGGGCCGCCTGATGGCCTGGTTCTTCACCGGCGTCGGCATGATCCCGGTGGACCGGGACGGGGCGAGCGGGGGCGTGGCCGCGCTGATGACCGGGCGGCGGATCCTGGAGGAGGGGAAGGTCTTCGGCATCTACCCCGAGGGCACGCGGTCGCCCGACGGGCGGCTCTACCGCGGCCGCACCGGCATCGCCCGCCTCACGCTGATGACGGGCGCGCCGGTGGTGCCGTTCGCCATGATCGGCACGGACAAGTTGCAGCCGGGTGGGCGGGGCATTCCGCGTCCTGGCCGGGTGACCGTGCGCTTCGGTGAGCCGATGGAGTTCTCCCGGTACGAGGGGATGGACCGGGACCG
Source organism: Streptomyces sp. NPDC001508 (assembly GCF_040298665.1). Lineage (NCBI taxonomy): Bacteria > Bacillati > Actinomycetota > Actinomycetes > Kitasatosporales > Streptomycetaceae > Streptomyces > Streptomyces sp. NPDC001508. Next base: position 238,904 of record NZ_JBEPAP010000005.1, on the reverse strand, counting down.
CTATGTGCTGCGGGCCGTGACGGATTCCGTGATGGCCGAGGTCATGCGGCTGTCGGGGCAGGAGTATGTGGACATGTACGCCACGAAGGCGAAGGCCGCCTGACGGGTCGCTGCCGCTCGGTGCGCCTTCGCTGCCGCTCGGTGCGCCGTTGGGGTGCGGGTGCGTTGTAGCTGGGCGCGCAGTTCCCCGCGCCCCCAAGGGGTTGCCAGGTAAGCGTGCCTTCGCGGGTGCAGGGTTTGCGGTCATCGGGTGCGGGTTCACTGTGGCTGGGCGCGCAGTTCCCCGCGCCCCCAAGGGGTCGCCAGGTAAGCGTGCCTTCGCGGGTGCGGGGTTTGCGGTCATCGGGTGCGGGTTCACTGTGGCTGGGCGCGCAGTTCCCCGCGCCCCCAAGGGGTCGCCGGGTAAGCGTGCCTTCGCGGGTGCGGGGTTTGCGGTCATCGGGTGCGGGGTTGTTGGGGCTGGGCGCGCAGTTCCCCGCGCCTCTAGGGGGATGGCTCTGAGGGGGTTTCCAGGGTCTGGTGTTTGAGGAGGAACCAGGCTGTTGCCGCTGTGGTGAGGAGGACTGCTGCTCCTGCGGCGGAGGCCAGGTGGAGGCCGTGGACGAAGGAGTCACGGGCCGCGTTCAGCAGGGCCTTAGCGGCGGGGGCCGGCAGGGTCGCCGCCGACTCCACCGCGCCGCCCAGTGACTCATGGGCCGCGGCCGGGGTGCCCGCCGGACCCGTGAAACCGCGGTAGGCGCCCGCCACGATCGAGCCCAGCAGGGCGATGCCCAGGGCGGCCCCCAGTTCGTACGCCGTCTCCGAGACCGCGGAGGCGGAGCCCGCCCGCTCCTTGGGCACGCTGGAGAGGATCACGTCGGCGGTCACCGTGAAGGAGAAGCCCGCACCCACACCGACGACCAGCAGCGCGGCGCCCAGCAGCGGATACCCCGTCGTCCGGCTCAGCGTCGTCAGCGCGGCGAGCGCCAGGCCCACCGCGGCGAGGCCCCCGGAGACCACGGCCCGCACCGAGAAGCGGCGGGCCGCGCGGCCCGCGACCAGACCGGCCGCCACCGCACCGACCGCGGCGGGCAGTTCGGCCAGCCCCGCCTCGAAGGGACGCATGCCCTGGACGAGTTGCAGGTACTGGGAGAGGAAGAAGACCAGGCCGGACATGCCGAGCACGGTCAGCAGGTCGGCGAGGACCGCGCCACTGAACCCGCGCTGCCGAAACAGCCGCATGTCCAGCAGCGGGACCGGCAGGGTGAACTGGCGGCGTACGAAGCCGTACAGCGCCGCCGCGCCCAGCAGGCCGATGCCGAGGGCGGCCGGGGCGAAGCCGTGCGAGGCGGCCTCCTTGATCGCGTAGACGACACCGATCATCCCGACCAGCGACAGGACGACGCTGACGAGGTCCCACGGGCCGGGGTGCGGGTTGCGGGACTCGGGCAGGGTCCGGGCGCCGACGAGCACGAGCACCGCCATCACCGGCAGGTTGATCAGGAAGACCGAACCCCACCAGAAGTGCTCCAGCAGGAAACCGCCGGCTATCGGACCGACGGCCGTACCGGCGGAGGCCGTCGCGCCCCAGATACCGACGGCGAGGCTGCGCTCGCGCGGGTCGTTGAACAGGTTGCGGATCAGGGCCAGCGTGGCGGGCATCAGGGTGGCGCCCGCGACCCCGAGCAGCGCCCGCGCCAGGATCATCAGCTCGGGGGTGGTGGCGTAGGCGTTGAGCACGGAGATCGCGCCGAACGCCGTGGCGCCGCCGAGCAGGATCCGCTTGCGGCCGATGCGGTCGCCGAGGCTGCCCATGGAGACGAGCAGACCGGCGATGACGAACGAGTACACGTCGCCGATCCACAGCAGCTGGTTGCCGGAGGGCCTGAGGTCCTCGCTGATGAAGGGGGTCGCGAGGCCGAGGACGGTCGCGTCGACGGCCACCAGCAGCACGGCCAGCACAAGGACGGCGAGCGCGAGCCAGCGTCCCGGGCGCTGCTCCGTCTCCGTCGCCGGGGCCGACCGCAGGGTGCCGCTCATGATTCCTCTCTCCGTACGGCGCCGCCGAGCAGCAGCTCGACGATCATGTGGGTGAAGTCCTTGGGGGCGACGCGGCCTTCCGCGACCGCCCAGGCGGCGGAGGCCAGCAGGCCGAACAGTGCCTCGGTGAGCCAGGCGGGAGTCAGGTCGATACGGAACTCGCCCGCCGCCTGGCCCCTGCGGAACAGGGCCGCGATGCGCTCGTCGATCCGGGCCCAGCCCTCGTTCTGCTCGTCGCCCTCGAACAGCTGGTTCTCGGTGTAGAGGAAGGCCAGCAGGCCGGCCGCGGGTTCGATCTCCCGCACCAGCCGCCGTACCGCCCCGCTCGCCGGGCCCTCCTCGGTGCGGGCCGCGTCAAGCGCGGCCAGGCACTCCTCGATGCCGAGCGTCTCCAGCGCCCGCACGAGCGCGTCACGCCCGGCGAAGTGGCGGTGCAGGGTGGCCCGGCTGATCCCGGCGGCCTTGGCGACCTCGTCCATGGTCGCGGTGGATTTGCGGGTCAGCAGGGCGGCTGCGGTGCGCAGCACGTGGTCACGATCCAAGGCCATGAGACAACCATAGACCAGATGAGACATCTTCGTCTCATCGTGGGCATGGGAGTATCAGCTGGCCGTGCGCGGCGGGATGGCTCAGTGCCAGGGCAGCTGCCCGCGCCGCTCCCAGTACGCGGCCGGTTCCTCGGCGAGCGTCCCGAGCCGGGCCAGTTGCTCCTCGTCCAGGTCGACGGCCGCGGCGTGCAGATTGGAGGCGAGCTGACCGGTGGTCGCGGCGCCGGACAGGACGACACCCGCCCACGGCCTGCGCAGGATCACCGCGAGGGCGACCGCGTCGCACCCCAGGGACGTCTCCTCGGCCACGGCCCGCAGCGCCTCCGGTGCCTGCGCGGCGGCCAGCCGCCCGTTGGCCATGCCCTCCTTCACGATCACCGTGAGCCCGGCGTCGTGCGCCTCGGCGAGCGCCGGCTCGGCGGAGGTCTCCAGGAGGTTGTACGTCGACTGGACGGTACGGAAGAGGGGCTCGCCGTCGACCGTGACAGCGAGGGCGGCGCGTACGGCGTCCGCCTGGGCCGGGCCGCTGGTGGAGAAGCCGATGGTCAGGCCCGCCGCGGCGGCCTCCGCGAGTTTCGCGTGCAGCTCCTTGTCGGCGAGGGCCGGGCTGTCCGGGGTCACCGAGTGGATCTGATAGAGGTCGAGCCGGTCGCCGAGCAGCCCGTCGGACTCGGCGCGCTGACGCGTGTACGCGGGCAGGCTGTGGTCCTTGACCTCGTGCCGCTCCGCCTCGGTGGACCAGTCGGCGGTGTAGGTGTAGCCCCACTTGCTGCCGACGACCACGTCGGCGGCGTCCGGGCGGGCGTGCAGCCAGTCGGCGAGGAACTCCTCGGAGCGGCCGTAGGAGCGGGCCACGTCGACGTAGCGCACGCCCTGGGCGTAGGCGGCGTCGAGGAGTGCGTGGGTGCGGGTGCGCAGCGCCTCGACGCTGCGGTCCTCTCCGAGGTCGTGTTCTCGGCCCAGGTTGATGTAGCCGGGGCGGCCGACGGCGGCGAGACCGAGTCCGATGTGGCTGGTCGGGGTGGTGGCGGTCGCGAGACGGGCGAAGGGCATCGCGGGCTCCGTTCGGTCGGCTGACTCCGACCCACGTTAACCGTGACGCCCTTGCTCGATCGCGGGGGCCTCGCGGCCTGCGTCGGCGGGTGCGGGTTGGTTGTGGCTGCTCGCGCCGTTCCCCGCGCCCTCTGATCTAACGACCGCCGTACAGCTCCGCGGCCTGCGGTACGTCGGCGGGAGCGGGTTGGTTCGTGGCTGCGCGCGGTTCCCCGCGCCCTGACGGGGCGCCTTCGCCCCCGCCCAATCACAGTGCGCCACCCCGGCGATCGCCACACCGCCCACGGCCTGCGGTACGTCGGCGGGTGCCGGTCGTTCGTGGCTGCTCGCACCGTTCCCCGCGCCCTGACGGGGCGCCTTCGCCCCCGCCCAATCACAGTGCGCCACCCCGGCGATCGCCACACCGCCCGCGGCCTGCGGTACGTCGGCGGGTGCCGGTCGTTCGTGGCTGCTCGCACCGTTCCCCGCGCCCCTGACGGGGCTCCGCGTGTCTAGCGGGGGGATTTTGCCGTCGCCCATTCGTGTTGGGCCCGCACGTTCGTCTTGAGTTCCGTCAGTTGGGTCGCCACCGCGGTGGGGGCCGTGCCGCCTCGGCCGTTGCGGGAGGCCAGAGCGCCGGGGACGTTGAGGACCGTGCGGACCTCGGGGGTGAGGTGGGTGGAGATCTTCGCGAACTGCTCGTCCGTCAGCTCGTCCAGTTCCTTGCCCTCGGCCTCGGCGGCCTTCACGCACTCGCCGGCCACCTCGTGCGCGACCCGGAAGGGCACACCCTGCTTCACCAGCCACTCGGCGATGTCCGTGGCGAGCGAGAAACCGGCCGGGGCCAGCTCCTCCATGCGCTCGCGGTGGACCGTGAGCGTGGCCATCATGCCGGTGAAGGCGGGCAGGAGGACTTCGAGCTGGTCGCAGGAGTCGAAGACCGGCTCCTTGTCCTCCTGGAGGTCGCGGTTGTACGCCAGCGGGAGCGCCTTGAGGGTGGCGAGGAGCCCGGTCAGGTTGCCGATCAGCCGGCCGGACTTGCCCCGGGCCAGCTCGGCGATGTCCGGGTTCTTCTTCTGCGGCATGATCGACGAGCCCGTGGAGAACGCGTCGTGCAGCGTCACGAAGGAGAACTCCTTCGTGTTCCAGATGATGACCTCCTCCGCGATCCGGGAGAGGTCAACCCCGATCATCGCGGTGATGAAGGCGAACTCGGCCACGAAGTCGCGGGATGCCGTGCCGTCGATGGAGTTGCCTGCGCTGCCGTGCTCGAAGCCCAGGTCCTTCGCCACCGCCTGCGGGTCCAGGCCGAGCGAGGAGCCCGCCAGGGCCCCCGAGCCGTACGGCGACACGGCCGTCCGCTCGTCCCACTGGCGCAGCCGCTCGGCGTCCCGGGACAGCGCCTGGACGTGTGCGAGGACGTGGTGGGCGAAGAGCACCGGCTGGGCGTGCTGGAGGTGGGTGCGGCCGGGCATCGCCACGTCCGGGTGGGCCTCGGCGAGGCCGATCAGCGCGTCCTGGAGGTCGGCGATCAGGCCGCCGATGATCCGGGCGTGGTCGCGCAGGTACATCCTGAAGAGCGTGGCGACCTGGTCGTTGCGCGAGCGGCCCGCGCGGAGCTTGCCGCCGAGGTCCGGGCCCAGCCGCTCCAGCAGTCCGCGCTCCAGGGCGGTGTGCACGTCCTCGTCGGCGACGGTGCCGACGAAGGAGCCGTCCGCCACGTCCGCCTCCAGCCGGTCGAGACCGGCGATCATCCGGGTCAGCTCGTCGTCGGTGAGGAGCCCCGCCTTGTGCAGCACGCGCGCGTGGGCGCGCGAACCGGCGATGTCGTAGGGGGCGAGCCGCCAGTCGAAGTGGACGGACGCGGACAGCTTCGCCAGGGCCTCGGCGGGACCGTCCGCGAACCGGCCGCCCCAGAGCCGTACATCACCGCTGTTGCTGCTCACTTGCGTTGCTCCTAGGAGAGTTACGGATGTGCCGCCGCCTCCCTGCTCAAAGGCGAGCGGGGAGGCGGTTGTCAGGCTGGTGCGGGTGCCGCCGTCGGGCGGTCAGGCCAGGTCGCGCTTGGCGGCGATCTTCGACGACAGGCTGTAGATGTCGATGAAGCCCTTGGCGGCGGACTGGTCGAACGTGTCGCCCGTGTCGTAGGTGGCGAGGTTGAAGTCGTACAGCGACTGGTCGGAGCGCCGGCCGGTGACCACCGCGCGACCGCCGTGCAGGGTCAACCGGATGTCACCGGAGACGCTGCGGCTGGCCTCGTCGACAAAGCCGTCCAGGGCGCGCTTGAGCGGGGAGAACCACTGGCCGTCGTAGACCAGTTCGCCCCAGCGCTGCTCGACCTGCCGCTTGTAGCGGGCCAGTTCGCGCTCGACGGTGACGTTCTCCAGCTCCTGGTGGGCGGTGATCAGGGCGATCGCGCCCGGAGCCTCGTACACCTCGCGGGACTTGATGCCCACGAGCCGGTCCTCGACCATGTCGATCCGGCCGATGCCCTGGGCTCCGGCGCGCTCGTTGAGCTGCTGGATGGCTTGCAGGACGGTGACGGGCCTGCCGTCGATGGCGACCGGGACGCCCTCCTTGAAGGTGACGATCACCTCGTCGGCCTCGCGGGGCTCGGCCGGGTTGGAGGTGTACTCGTAGATGTCCTCGATCGGGGCGTTCCAGATGTCCTCCAGGAAGCCCGTCTCGACGGCGCGTCCGAAGACGTTCTGGTCGATGGAGTACGGGGACTTCTTGGTGGTGGCGATCGGAAGCTGCTTCTGCTCGCAGAAGGCGATCGCCTTGTCCCGGGTCATCGCGTAGTCACGGACCGGGGCGATGCACTTGAGGTCGGGGGCGAGGGCGACGATGCCGGCCTCGAAGCGGACCTGGTCGTTACCCTTGCCGGTGCAGCCGTGGGCGACGGTGGTGGCGCCGTGCTTCTTGGCGGCGGCGACCAGGTGCTTGACGATCGTCGGGCGGGAGAGGGCGGAGACCAGCGGGTAGCGGTCCATGTACAGGGCGTTGGCCTTGATCGCCGGGAGGCAGTACTCCTCGGCGAACTCGTCCTTGGCGTCCGCGACCTCGGCCTCGACGGCGCCGCACGCGAGGGCGCGCTTGCGGATGACGTCCAGGTCCTCGCCGCCCTGGCCGACGTCGACCGCAACGGCGATGACCTCGGCGCCCGTCTCCTCGGCGATCCAGCCGATGGCGACGGAGGTGTCCAGACCGCCTGAATAGGCGAGTACGACGCGCTCGGTCACGGGTTTCTCCTCACAGTGCACTGGCTGACATGCATGAGTATGCAGAACTCTGCATGGTTCGTCAATCCGCGCGGGAATCGGTGGCGCGTTGAACGTTCGAAACCGCTTTCCCGTATGTCCCGGTGACGTCGGCGCCGCGTCCGTGAACCCACCCCTGACCCAAGTGAGGCATCCCCATGTCCAGGGCACTTCCCAAGTACGACAAGCGTCGCGTGACCTTGATCGGCGGCGCCGCCGCTCTGGTGCTGTCCGGCGCGGTGATCGCCGGCTCCGCGCTCGCCGGGGAGGGCTCCGAGGCCGGTGGCACCGACGCGCGCACGCTCGCGGCGCCGGGAACGATCAGCTGCCCCGATGTCGCCTCGCAGCTGCCCGCGATCCCGGCCTCCGCACAGGCCGAGGTCGACCGCAACCTCACCCTGCTCCAGACCCAGATCCAGGAAGCCGACAAACGCCTCACCGACACCGCCGGCCAAGGCGGACCCAACTTCGTGAACAACGCCATCCTCGGCCCCCTCAAGGACAAACGGGCCTCGACCATCGAGCGCATCGCCATCTCCATCGGACGCACGGCCGAGAAACCGACCGGCCTCGACTCCCTGGCCGCCTGCACGCTCACTCAGTGACGTGACAGGCAGCCGTGTCCGCCCCGTGTCAGCGCCGGCCGGGGCGGCCACGGCGAAAGCCGGATCCCGACGGACACCGGACGCGCAGGGCCCGGCTCGGGACGCCCGGCGCCGCCCCTGTCTCCCCCCGCGGACGGGGACACTCACCACACGGGGCCCGGCTACGACCCCGGAGGGGCGGGCTGCCCTCCCGTAGGGCCCGGCTCGGGGCGCGCGGCGGTGGGCCGGCGTCGGGGAGGGGCGGGCCTCGGTGCCGTAGGGCCGGGCTCGGGGCGCGGGCGGGTGGGTTCCCCTGCCGTTGGGCCCGGGTCCGGCCGGACAGGACCCGAAGCCGAAGCCGGAGCCGAAGCCGGAGCCGAAGCCGGAGCCGAAGCCGAAGCCGGAGCCGGAGCCGGCCGGACAGGATCCAGAGCCGGCCGCGCTGGAGGCGGGGTCGGCCGCGCTGGAGGCGGGGTCGGCCGCGTAGGGCCCGGGGGTGGTGGCGGGGCGGGAGGGTCCGGTGTCGGGGTGGTGGTGGGGAGGCGGACCGTGAAGGTCGTGGTGCCGGGGCGGCTTTCCAGGGCCACGCTTCCTCCGTGTGCCTGCGCCACCGCCGCCACGATCGAGAGTCCGAGCCCCGCCCCGCCGCCCGCGGCCTCCGTGCGGCGGCGGTGTTCGGCACGGGTGAAGCGTTCGAAGACGCCGGGTCTGACCTCCTCGGGGACGCCCGGCCCGGTGTCGTGCACGTCCAGCCGGACGGTGTCGCCGTCGGTCTCCAGGGACAGGGTCACCTTCGTACCGGCGGGCGTGTGCGACCGCGCGTTGGCCAGCAGGTTGGCCAGTACCTGCTGCAGGCGGTGGGCATCGCCGGTCACCGTCACCGGCTCCTCGGGCAGTTGCAGTGCCCAGCCGTGACCGGGGCCCGCGGCCCGCGCGTCCGTGACGGCGTCCAGCACGAGCCGGGTGAGGTCGACGGGCCGCCGCTCCAAGGGGCGTCCGGCGTCCAGCCGGGCCAGCAGCAGCATCTCGTCGACCATCTCGCCCATACGGGCGGACTCGGCGGCGATCCGTTCCAGGGCCCGCGTCACCTCCGGCGGCACCGGCCCGGGATGCAGCAGGGCGAGTTCGGCGTGGCCGCGCACCGAGGCGACCGGGGTGCGCAGCTCATGGCTGGCGTCGGCGGCGAAGCCACGCAGCCGTTCCTCGCTCGCCTGCCGCTTGGTCAGCGCGTTCTCGACGTGTCCGAGCATCCGGTTGAACGCGGCGGCCACCTGCCCCACCTCGCCGCGCGGGTCGGTCTGCGGGGCCCGCGCGGGCAGCACGACGTCCCCGCTGGCCAGGGGCAGTTCGCTGACCCGGGTGGCGGTCGCGGCGACCCGGGTCAGCGGGCGCAGCGACCAGCGCACCCACAGGGCACCGGCGACACCGGCGATCACCAGGGCGGCGCCGAAGACCACACCGGCGACCAGTTCGAGCCGGTGCACGGCGGCCTCCACCGGCTCCAGCGGCAGCCCGGTGATCAGCACGTCGCCGTCCTGGCCCCGGTAGGCGGCGGCCCGGTAGGAGGCGTGCAGCGAGTCCAGCCCGACGGTGCGGGCCCGGCCGTCGGCCGGCAGGGCGGCGAGCCGCGCCCGGTCCCCGGCGGACAGGGTGACGTCGCGCAGATTGGCGGCGGCGCGGCCGGCCGGCACGACGGCCGCGTTGGTGACCCGGCCGTCGAGCAGCCGGGCGCCGAATGTGCCGGCCGCCTGGCGCCTGGTGTCGCCGTGCTCGTCGCCGTCGTGGTCGCTCGGCCTGAGGGCCTGGTGCTCCAGGCTGGCCGGGAGCCGGCTTCCGACGTCGGCCAACTGCTGGTCGAGGCGGCTGGTGAGAAAGCCGTCCAGCTCGACGACGGCGGCCACCCCCACGGCGGCGCAGCCGACGGCGAGCAGTACGACCAGTCCCGCGCTGAGCCGGGCCCGCAGTGTGCGCGGCCACGGCAGCCGCCGCAGCCCTGGCGCCATGCCCCGCCGTGGCGGCCTCATGAGAGCGCCGACTTGATCAGATAGCCGGACCCGCGCACGGTGTGGATCATGGGCGCCCGGCCCGCGTCGACCTTCTTGCGCAGGTAGGAGATGTACAGCTCGACCACGTGGGCCTGGCCGCCGAAGTCGTAGGACCACACCCGGTCGAGGATCTGTGCCTTGCTGAGCACCCGGCGCGGGTTGCGCATCAGGAAGCGCAGCAGCTCGAACTCGGTCGGGGACAGCTCGACCAGTTCGCCGGCCCGGGTCACCTCGCGGGCCTCCTCGTCCATGACCAGGTCGCCCACGACCAGCCGCGGCCCCTCCTCCAGCTGCCGGGCCATGCCCGCGCGCCGCAGCAGTCCGCGCAGCCGGGCGACGACCTCCTCCAGGCTGAACGGCTTGGTGACGTAGTCGTCGCCGCCCGCGGTGATCCCGGCGATGCGGTCCTCCACGGCGTCCCGCGCGGTGAGGAAGAGCACACAGACGTCGGGCTTCACCTCGTGCAGCCGGCGCAGCACGGCGAAGCCGTCGGTGTCCGGCAGCAGTACGTCGAGGACGACCGCGTCGGGCAGCAGCTCGCGGGCCGCCGCGAGCGCCGAGGCGCCGTCGCCGGCCGCGCGGACCTGCCAGCCCTCGTAGCGCAGGGCGCCGGTGAGCACCTCGGCGAGGTCGGGGTCGTCGTCGACGACGAGGACGCGCAGCGGGGTCCCGTCGGGGCGGGTCAGGGCGGGGCGGCCGGAACGGGTGGTGTTCATCTCGTCCCCCAGCATCCCCCATGCCGGGCGAGGGCGGGCGGCGGGAATGCTCTGAGGTTCCTCTGAGTCCGCTCGGCGCGGCTGTCCTCAGAGGCGGTTCAGAGGTTGCGGCGGCACAGTGGCGGCTCCGGTGGCGGCGCACGGTGCACATCCGCCGGAAGAGAGGACGTGATCATGGCCGCGGTGCATGGGCAGGTGCATGAACAGCGGACGGCACGCGCCGCTCCGCCCGCCTCCCGGTGGTCCCCGGCGCTCTGGCTGCCGGGGCTGCTGTGGGCCGGCGCTGCGGCCGTGCTCGCCCTGTGGTGGACGGACACGGGTCGGGTCGTCGGCGCGGCGGGCTGGCTGACCGGGGCCGGGCGGATCGCCGGTCTGCTGTGCGGGTACGCCTGCGCGGTGCTGGTGGGGCTGATGGCGCGGGTTCCGCTGCTCGAGGTGCGGATCGGCTCGGACCGGGTGGCCCGCTGGCATGCGATGGCGGGCCGGTACACGGTCTGTCTGCTGGTCGCGCACATCGTGCTGATCCTGGCCGGGTACGCCGCGCAGGACCACCTCTCCCCGGTCCGCGAGACGGTCACCGTGGTCCTCGACTACCCGGAGATGCTGAAGGCGACCGCGGGCGGGGTGCTGCTGTGCGCGGTGGGGGTCGCCTCCGCGCGCGCCGTGCGCCGCCGTACCAGCTACGAGTTCTGGTACTACACGCATCTGCTGACGTACGCCGCCGTCTTCCTCGCCTTCTCCCACCAGTTGGCGCTCGGCGACGACTTCGCCGGCAAGCCCGCGGCCACCGCCGCCTGGTACGCGCTGTATCCGGGCGTCGCGGCCCTGGTGATGTGGTACCGGATCCTGGGGCCGGTGCGGCTGAACCTGCGCCACCGGCTGCGCGTGGAGTCGGTGCACAGGGAGGCGCCGGGCGTGTACTCGGTCGTCGTACGCGGCCGGCGGCTGGACGAACTGGACGTGCGGCCCGGGCAGTTCTTCCGCTGGCGGTTCCTCGGCGCGGGCCTGGGCTGGACGTCGACGCCGTACTCCCTGTCGGCGCCGCCGCGCGGGGACCGGCTGCGGATCACGGTCAAGGCGCTCGGCGGTCACAGCGCGGCCGTGCCGCTGCTGCGGCCGGGCACCCGGGTGTGGGCCGAGGGCCCGTACGGCTCCCTGACGGCGGACCGGCGTAGCGCGCACAGGACGCTGCTGATCGCGGGCGGCGTCGGCATCACCCCGCTGCGGGCGCTGTTCGAGACGCTGCCCGGCGATGTGACGCTGCTCTACCGGGCGCGGACGGCCGAGGACCTGGCCCTGGGCGGCGAGCTGGAGGCCATCGCGCGGTGGCGCGGGGCGACGGTGCGCTACGCCCTCAACGGGGCGGCCGGCCAACGCCCGGCGCTGACCGCCGAGGCGCTGGGCGCCGCCTTCCCCGGACTCGCCGGGTACGACGTGTACCTGTGCGGTCCGCAGGGCTTCGCCGAGGACGTGTACACGCAACTGCGGGCCGCGGGTGTGCCGGACCGCCGTATCCACCACGAGTCGTTCGAGCTGTGAGGCCGTCATGCACGCGTTGAGGAAAGCCCGTCCACTGCGCCGGGTCGTACTGGCGAGCGCCGCGACCGTCTGCGGGACGGTCCTGCTGCTGGCCCTGAAACCGCACGCGACCCCGTCGGTGACCGTCGGTGCCCCGGCGCCCGCTTCGTCCTCGGGGGCGAGCGCGCCGGCCACCGCGCCTACTTCCGCGGGGGCGAGCGCGTCGGCCACGGCTCCGGCATCCGGCGACAAGACCGTCACGGGTGACGCGGCGCAGACCCGCTGGGGCCCGGTCCAGGTGCGCGTCACGGTGCGGGGCGGCCGGCTCACCGATGTCACGGCCGTCGCCTGCCCGCAGGACAATCCGCGCGACCAGCAGATCAACGCCTACGCCCTGCCCCAGCTGCGCCAGGAGGCGCTGGCCGCGCAGAGCGCGCAGATCGACACCGTGTCGGGCGCCACCTACACCAGCGACGGTTACCGGCAGTCGCTCCAGTCCGCGCTGGACTCGGCGGGCCTGTGAACACTCGGGAGCCGTGACACGTATCTGTGGGCCAAGGGTCCCGTCCCCCCGGAGGAACCGTGACCACCACCATCGCAGGCGGACGTGCCGCCCGCCGCCAGACGATGCGCCGCATCCGCCCGCGCCGCTCCCCGGCCGTCCCGCTGCTGCTCGCCGTCGCCGCGGGCGCGATGGGTGTGCTGTGGCTGTGGTGGCACAACACCCCGTCCATCGCCGACGACAACGGCAGGATCCTCAACGCGGGCCGGATCACGGGGCTGCTCGCCGGCTACCTCATGGCGCTGGTCGTGCTGCAGATGGCGCGGGTCCCCGCGCTGGAGCGGCGGGTCGGTTCGGACCGGGTGGCCCGCTGGCACGCGATGAGCGGCCGCTACACGCTGTGCCTGGTCCTCGCCCATGTCTTCCTCATCATGTGGGGCTACGCGCTGCAGGCGGGCAAGTCGCTCGGCGACCTCGTCCGGCAGACCGTCGACTCCGTCAACCAGCTGCCGGACATGGGCAAGGCCGCCATCGGCACGGGCCTGTTGGTGCTCATCGGGCTGACCTCGATCGGCGCGGTCCGCCGCAGGCTGCCGTACGACACCTGGTACCACGTCCACCTGATGACGTACGCGGCGGTGTTCCTGACGTTCTGGCACCAGATCAGCGCCGGGAACGACTTCGCCCTCGAACCCGCCGCGAAGACGTTCTGGTACGCCCTGTACGGCTCGGTGACCGCGCTGCTCCTGTGGTACCGGGTCCTCACCCCGATCCGGCTCAATCTGCGGCACCGGATGCGGGTCGAGGCGGTGATCGAGGAGACCCCGGGCATCGTCTCGGTGCTGATCGGCGGGCGCAGGCTGCACCGGATGGGCGCGGAGGCCGGGCAGTTCTTCCGGTGGCGGTTCCTGGCGCCGGGCATGCGGCTCAGCTCGCACCCGTACTCGCTGTCGGCGGCGCCCCGGCCGGACATGCTGCGGATCACGGTGAAGGCGATCGGCGACCACAGCGCCCGGCTGCGTGAGCTGCGGCCGGGCACTCGGGTGTGGGCCGAGGGCCCGTACGGCGCGCTCACCGCGTCCCGGCGCAGCCGCGGCAAGGTGCTGCTGGTCGCGGGCGGCGTCGGCATCACGCCGATGCGGGCGCTGTTCGAGACGCTGCCCGGCGCGGCCGGCGACCTGACCCTGCTGTACCGGGCCAACAGCACACAGGACCTGGCGCTGTGGGACGAGTTGGCGTCGATCGCCGAGGAACGCGGAGCCCGGCTGATGTACGCGGTGAACAGCCCGGAGGGGGAACGGCCGGACATCTCCGCGGACAACCTCCGGCGGAAGATCCCGGACATCGACCGGCACGATGTCTTCCTGTGCGGTCCGCCCGGGTTCGCGCAGTCGGTGTACGAGGCGTTGCGCGGCGCGGGGGTTCCCGCCCGCCGCATCCATCACGAGTCGTTCGAGATGTGAGCGACGGACTCTCAGCGGAACCCGACGGGAAATCAGGAGTGCACAGAAATGCGGAAGAACCACCCCATACGGCGCGTCGTGCTGGCCACCGCGGCCACCGTGTCCGGTGTCGTCCTGCTGCTGACGCTGAAGCCGGCCTCGGACCCGGCCTCCGCGTCGGCGGCGGGCGCGGCGCCCCAGCAGACGGCGGCGGCGCAGCAGTCGCCGCAGGGCGGAGCACAGGCCGCCGGATCCAGCACGGTGACCGGTGACGCGGCCCAGACCCAGTACGGGGCCGTGCAGGTACGCCTGACCGTCAGCAACGGAAAGATCACTGCGGCGGAGGCGGTGCAGGCGCCCAAGGGCGGCACCAGCGACCAGAAGACGGCACTGGCCGTACCGAAACTCAACCAGGCCACCGTGGCCGCACAGAGCGCCCAGATCGATGCCGTCTCCGGCGCCACCTACACCAGCAACGGCTACAAGCAGTCACTCCAGTCGGCGCTGGACAAGATGAAGGCGGCGAGTTCCTCGCCCGCGTCGCCCGCCGCGCCGTCCTCCGGCGCCGCACAGACCGGTTCCCGCACGCTCACCGGCGACGCCGCCCAGACCCCGTACGGCCCGGTCCAGGTGCGGATCACGGTCACCGACGGGAAGATCAGCGAGGCGGAGGCGGTGCAGGCACCCAAGGGCGGCACCAGCGACCAGAAAACAGCACTGGCCGTACCGAAACTCAACCAGGCCACCGTGGCCGCACAGAGCGCCCAGATCGATGCCGTCTCCGGCGCCACCTACACCAGCAACGGCTACAAGCAGTCACTCCAGTCGGCACTCGACCGGGCCGGTGGCTGACGCGGTGGCGGAGCCTGCGAGGACTCCCGCCGCGATGCGTCACGCGGAGGAGGTCATGGGGACGGTCTTCTCCTTCGACGTCCGCGGCGGGGAACCGGATGCCGTGCGGGCGGCGCTGGACGAGGCAGTCGCCGGGCTGCACCGGGTCGACGAGGTGTTCAGCACGTACCGCGAGGACAGTCAGGTCTCCCGGCTGGCCCGGGACGAGCTGGCCGTGGCCGACTGCGATCCCGAGGTGGCCGAGGTGCTGGCGCTGGGGGCCGAGGCGGAGCGGCTGAGCGAGGGGTGGTTCAGCACGGCGTACCGGGGCCGGCTCGATCCGACCGGGATCGTCAAGGGCTGGGCCGCCGAGCGGGCCGCGCTGCGGATCGCCGCGGCCGGGGTGAGCGGGGTCAGCGTGAACGGCGGCGGCGATGTGCAGATGCTCGGCGTGCCCGAGCCGCACCGGCCGTGGCGGGTCGGGGTGGCGGATCCGCTGCGGCCGGGCGGTCTTGCGGCGGTGGTGTCCACGACCGGGGTGGACCGGCTGGCGGTGGCGACATCCGGGACGGCGGAGCGCGGGGCGCACATCGTGGACCCGCGCACCGGGCGGACCGCGGTCACGGACCTGGTGGGGGTGACCGTGATCGCTCCCCGGCTGACCTGGGCGGACTGCTGGGCCACGGCGGCGTTCGCGATGGGCTCAAGGGCCGGCCTCGACTGGCTGGAGTCCCTGCCGGACGTGGAGGCCCTACTGATCACAGCAGGCGACGAGGTCCGCTGCACAGAGGGCTTGCCAGCCCGCCTGGGCTGACCCCACGGCCTCCCTTACGCCCCGCCAGGGCCGCGGGCAACCGCGCGACCAGCCGAATACCACCCGCACCCGACAACACACAACCACCCAACTCAGGGGCGCGGGGAACTGCGCAACCAGCCGAATACCACCCGCACCCGAGATCGCGGCCCCAGCCCCCAGCCCGCCCCCGCCGCCGAATACCTTCAGTGACCGTTCTGGGCCAAGCGCAGCATGTGGTCCGCCAGGGCCTGCCCCCCACTCGGCTCCCGGCTGATCAGCAGCACCGTGTCGTCACCCGCGATCGTCCCGAGGATGTCGTGCAGTTCGGCCTGGTCGATGGCGGACGCGAGAAACTGCGCGGCCCCCGGAGGGGTCCGCAGCACCACGAGGTTCGCCGAGGCCTCCGCGGAGATCAGCAGCTCCTGGGAGAGGCGCCGCATGCGCTCCTCCTTGGCCGACTCCCCGAGCGGCGCCCGGGGCGTGCGGAATCCCCCTTCGCTCGGCACCGCGTAGATCAGGTCACCGTCGGTGTTGCGGATCTTCACCGCGTTCAGCTCGTCCAGGTCCCGGGAGAGCGTCGCCTGGGTGACGCTCAGCCCGTCGTCGGACAGGAGCTTCGCCAGCTGGCTCTGCGACCGCACCGGCTGCCGGTTGAGGATGTCCACGATCCGGCGGTGGCGTGCGGTCCGGGTCTGCGGTACGGCGGGCCCGGCGGCCTGCTCGTTGTCCTGCCCGTGGTCCTGCTCCAGACTCATCGTCGTCTCATTCTCCGGATCGTCCGTCCCCGTTCACTGCGTCGAGGATGCCGGGCAGGGCCCGGAGGAACGCCTCCGTCTCGTCGTCGCCGACGTTCAGCGGCGGCATCAGCCGTACCACGTCGGGGGCGGGCGCGTTCACCAGGAAACCGGCGTCCTGAGCCGCCTGCTGGGCCTGTGGCGCGAGCGGCTCGGTGAGCACGATACCCAGGAGGAGCCCGGCACCCCGGACATGGGCGATCAGCGGGTGGCCCAGCGCCTCGATCCCGCCACGCAACCGTTCGCTCTGCCGCTTGACGTTCTGCAGCAACCCGTCGTTCGCGATGGTGTCGAGGACCGCGAGCCCCGCGGCGCAGGCCACCGGGTTGCCGCCGAAGGTCGTGCCGTGCTGGCCGGGCCCGAGCAGTTCGGCGGCGCGGCCGAAGGCGACCGTGGCGCCGAGCGGCAGCCCGCCGCCGAGGCCCTTGGCGAGAGTGACGATGTCCGGCAGGACGCCCTCGTGGGCCTGGTACTCGAACCAGTTCCCGGTGCGGCCGACGCCGGTCTGCACCTCGTCCAGGACCAGCAGCGAACCGGTGGCGGCGGTGATCGCGCGGGCCGCCTTCAGATAGCCGGCGGGCGGCACCACGACGCCGTTCTCGCCCTGGATCGGCTCGATGACGACGAGGGCGGTCTCCTCGGTGACCGCGGCGGCCAGTGCCTGCGCGTCGCCGTAGGGCACGTGTGTGACGTCGCCGGGCAGCGGCCGGAACGGGTCCTGCTTGCCGGGCTGGCCGGTGAGCGCGAGGGCGCCCATGGTCCGGCCGTGGAAGCCGCCCTCGGTGGCGACCATATGGGTACGCCCGGTGCGCCGGCCGATCTTGAAGGCGCCCTCGTTGGCCTCGGCGCCGGAGTTGCAGAAGTACACCCGGCCGTCGCGGCCGAAGAGTTGGAGGAGCCGTTCGGCGAGGGCGACGGGCGGTTCGGCGATGAACAGGTTGGAGACATGGCCGAGGGCGGCGATCTGCCGGCTCACGGCCGCCACGACCGCCGGGTGGGCGTGGCCGAGCGCGTTGACCGCGATGCCGCCGACGAAGTCGAGGTACTTCTTGCCGTCGGCGTCCCACAGCGTCGTGCCGGCGCCGCGCACCAGCGGCAGCCGTGGCGTGCCGTAGTTGTTCATGAGCGCGCCCTGCCACCGCTCGGTCAGTTCCTGATTGCCCGTCATGGGGCGTCCCTCTCCTGCTCGTCGGGCACGACCATGGTGCCGATGCCCTCGTCGGTGAAGATCTCCAGCAGGATCGAGTGCTGGACCCGGCCGTCGATGACACGGGCGGTGTGCACGCCGCCGCGCACGGCGTGCAGGCAGCCCTGCATCTTCGGCACCATGCCGGCGGACAGATCCGGCAGCAGTTTCTCCAGTTGGGAAGCGGTGAGGCGGCTGATCACCTCGTCGGAGTGCGGCCAGTCCTCGTAAAGACCCTCGACGTCCGTGAGGACCATGAGGGTTTCGGCGCCCAGTGCCGCGGCGAGTGCCGCGGCCGCCGTGTCCGCGTTGACGTTGTAGACGTGTCCGTCGTCCTGGCTGCGGGCGATGGAGGAGATGACCGGGATACGGCCGTCGGCGAGCAGGGCCTCGATCGCGCCCGTGTCGACGGCGGTGATCTCGCCCACCCGTCCGATGTCGACGGGTTCACCGTCGATCTCGGGCAGGTGCTTGGTGGCGGTCATGGTGTGCGCGTCCTCGCCGGTCAGGCCCACGGCGAGCGGCCCGTGCCGGTTGAGCAGTCCCACCAGTTCGCGCTGCACCTGCCCGACGAGCACCATGCGTACGACGTCCATGGCGTCCTCGGTGGTGACTCTGAGGCCGGCCTTGAACTCGCTGACGATGCCATGCCTGTCGAGCGCGGCGCTGATCTGCGGGCCGCCGCCGTGCACCACGACCGGTTTCAGGCCGGCGTGCCGCAGGAAGACCACGTCCTGGGCGAAGGCGGCCTTCAGCTCCTCGTCCACCATGGCGTTCCCGCCGAACTTGATGACGACGGTCTTGCCGTGGTGCCGGGTCAGCCAGGGCAGCGTCTCGACGAGGATCCGGGCCTTGGGCAGCGCGGTGTGTTTACGGGTCGAGGACTTCGGTTCTTCTGGGTGATCGACCGTCATAACCGACTTTCGGAAGTGTCTCGAATCAGCCGCCGGGCGGGCGGCGTCGGCCCGTGGAGGCGAGGGAGGACTTGTCTCGGACTCGTCTCGGACTGTCCGGGGCGAGCGGTCGCCGGTGCGACAGGAACCCTCGTCGGCGACGACGGGGACCCGCGACGACCAGGCGGGCGCGTCAAGAGCTGTAGACGCTGTTCTCGTGGACATAGTCGGCCGTCAGGTCGTTGGTCCAGATCGTGGCGGTCTCGGGGCCTGCCGCGAGATCCGCCACGATGTGGACCTCGCGGTAGCGCATGTCGACCAGGTCGCGGTCCTCGCCGACGCCGCCGTTCTTGCACACCCAGACGCCGTTGATGGCGACGCTCAGCCGGTCGGGTTCGAAGGCGGCGCCGGTGGTGCCGATGGCGGACAGGACGCGGCCCCAGTTGGGGTCCTCGCCGTGGACGGCGCACTTGAGCAGGTTGTTACGGGCGATGGAGCGGCCCACCTCGACGGCGTCGTCCTCGGTGGCGGCGCCCGTCACCTCGATCTTGATGTCCTTGCTGGCGCCCTCGGCGTCCTGGATGAGCTGCCGGCCGAGGTCGTCGCAGACCTGCCGTACGGCCTCGGCGAACTCCGCGTACTCCGGAGCGATGCCGGAGGCGCCGGAGGCGAGCAGCAGCACGGTGTCGTTGGTGGACATGCAGCCGTCGGAGTCGACCCGGTCGAAGGTGACCCGGGTGGCGGCGCGCAGCGCCCGGTCCAGTGTCTCGTCGTCGGCGACGGCGTCGGTGGTGAGGACGACCAGCATGGTGGCGAGGCCGGGGGCGAGCATGCCGGCGCCCTTGGCCATGCCGCCGACCGTCCAGCCCTTCCCGGTGACGACGGACGTCTTGTGCACGGTGTCGGTGGTCTTGATGGCGATGGCGGCCTTCTCACCGCCGTGCTCGGAGAGCTGGGCGGCGGCGGCCTCGACACCCGGCAGGAGCTTGTCCATGGGCAGCAGTACGCCGATCAGCCCGGTGGAGCAGACGGCCACCTCGACGGCGCCCCGGCCGAGGACCTCGGCCGCCTTCTCGGCGGTGGCGTGGGTGTCCTGGAAGCCCTGGGGGCCGGTGCAGGCGTTGGCGCCGCCGGAGTTGAGGACGACGGCGGTGACCTGGCCGCTCCTGATGACCTGCTCGGACCAGAGCACCGGGGCGGCCTTCACACGGTTGGAGGTGAAGACGCCCGCTGCGGCCCGGCGGGGCCCGTCGTTGACCACGAGGGCCAGGTCCGGGTTGCCGTTGTCCTTGATCCCGGCGGCGATGCCCGCCGCCGTGAATCCCTTGGCTGCCGTGACACTCACTGCGTCTCCTTGTTCGCTTCTTCGCCCGTGCAGCGCAGCGGTGCGGCCTTCGTCGTCGTCCGCAGCCCGGCGGCTGCGCGGTCGTCGCTCACGGTGCGACTCCGATCGTGGAAAGCCCCGTGGTCTCGTCGAGCCCGAGGGCGATGTTCATGCTCTGGACGGCACCGCCCGCGGTGCCCTTGGTCAGGTTGTCGATGGCGCTGATCGCGATGATGCGTCCCACGGCGGCGTCGTACGCGACCTGCACCTGTACGGCGTTGGAACCGTGGACGGACGCCGTGGCGGGCCACTGTCCCGCGGGCAGCAGGTGGACGAACGGCTCGTCGGCGTAGGTCTTCTCGTAGGCGGCGCGCACCGACTCGGCGGTGACCGGCCGGCGTGCCTTCGCGCTGCACGTGGCGAGGATGCCGCGGGGCATCGGCGCGAGGGTCGGGGTGAAGGAGACGGCGACCCGCTCGCCCGCCACGGCGCTGAGGTTCTGGATCATCTCGGGGGTGTGCCGGTGACCGCCGCCGACGCCGTACGGCGACATGGATCCCATGACCTCGCTGCCCAGCAGGTGCGGCTTGGGCGCCTTGCCCGCGCCGGAGGTGCCGGAGGCGGCGACGATCACCGCCTCGGGTTCGGCGAGGCCCGCCGCGTACGCGGGGAGGAGGGCGAGCGAGGCGGCGGTGGGATAGCAACCGGGTACCGCGATGCGCTTGGACCCCTCCAGCGCGGCGCGGGCACCCGGCAGTTCGGGAAGGCCGTAGGGCCAGGTCCCGGCGTGCCCGGAACCGTAGAACCGCTCCCAGTCGGCGGCGTCCTTGAGCCGGAAGTCGGCGCCCATGTCGACGACGAGGACATCGGGGCCGAGTTGCTCGGCGACGGCGGCGGACTGCCCGTGGGGCAGGGCGAGGAAGACCACGTCGTGCCCGGCGAGGGCCGCGGGGGTGGTCTCGGCCAGCACCCGGTCGGCCAGCGGCAGCAGCTGGGGCTGGAGCGTGCCGAGCCGCTGGCCTGCGTTGGAGTTGCCGGTCAGGGCACCGATCTCGACCTCGGGGTGTGCAAGGAGCAGTCGCAGGACCTCTCCGCCCGCGTATCCGCTCGCTCCGGCCACCGCCGCACGTACCGCCATGTCACCCTCCTCCTGGATGGCATGACTATACGTTTCGCTGCACGTTTATGCAATCCTATGCGGCGTCCCCCTCGGGGACCCGGGGCAGCATCACCCAGCGGGAGACCACGAAGGTCACCGGAATCGCCGCCGCGGACGCGAGCAGGGGCGCGAACCGGCTGCCCGCGTGCAGCACGCCGACGATCACGTACACACCCGCCGTGGTGATCAGGAAATTGGTGGCGTTCGTCAGCGGGAACAGCAGGAATTTCCGCCAGGTGGGCCGTATCCGATAGGTGAAGCGGGCATTGAGGAAAAAGGACCCGGTCATACTCAGCAGGAATGCAAGGACATGCGCGAAAAGGTAGGGCAAACGCATCAGGAACAACAGGTAGAGACCGTAATACGTGCCCGTGTTCACGACGCCGACGGCGGCGAAGGTGAGCATCTGCCGCGGCAGCGGCCGGGCCGCCGGGCGGGGCGTCGGACGGGTCGTCGCGGTACGCATCAGGGGATGAGGTCTTTCGTCCGTTCCACGTTGGTCGCCTTCACCAGGAAGTGCGGGCGCCCCTTGACCTCGTAGTAGATCCGGCCGGTGTACTCGCCGATGACCCCGAGCATGATCATCTGCACCCCGGCGAGGGCGGTGACCGCGGTGATGATGGTGACATAGCCGGGCGTGTCCACGCCGTGGATGAGCGCGGCGCCCACGATCCACGCCGTGTACACGCCCGCGCACAGCAGCAGTCCCAGGCCCAGGTACAGGGCGGCGCGCAGCGGCCGGTTGTTGAAGGAGAGCAGTCCGTCGAGGCCGTAGTTGAGCAGGCTGCGCAGGGTCCAGGAGCTGCGGCCGTGCTCGCGCACCGTGTTCGTGTAGGCGAAGGTGGTGCTGGGAAAGCCGACCCAGGCGAACAGGCCCTTGGAGAAGCGGTTGTACTCGGTCAGGTCGAGGACCGCGTCCACCACGCGCCGCGACAGCAGCCGGAAGTCGCCGACGCCGTCGACGAGTTCCACGTCCACGAGCCGATTGACCATCCGGTAGTACAGGCGGGCGGTGAGGGTGCGGGCGATGCCCTCGCCGGTCCTGGTGCGCTTGGCTATGACCTGGTCGTAGCCCTCTCCGCGCAGTTCGACCATGCGTTTGATCAGTTCCGGCGGATGCTGGAGGTCGGCGTCCATGACGATCACGCAGTCCCCCGTGGCGTGCCGCAGACCGGCGAGCAGGGCGGCCTCCTTGCCGAAGTTGCGGCTGAAGGAGACGTAACGCACCCGGGCGTCGAGGTCGGCGAGTTCCTTCAGGACGACCAGCGTCCGGTCGCGGCTGCCGTCGTCGACGTACACGAACTGCATGTCGTGCCCGAGCGGCAGCAGTTCATCGGCGACCTTCTGCACCGCCTCGTGGAAGGGTCCGAGGACGTCCTCCTCGTTGTAACAGGGCGCGACGATCGAGATGAGCATGGGTTCTTCCCCTTGGGCGGTCACAGAGCGTGGGTGAGGCGCTCGGGCTGTTCGGTCGTGGTCGTCGGTGCCGCGGTCCGTCGGCGGCGGACGGCGCGAAGGACGCAGAGCAGGATCAGGATCAGCAGCGCGGCGCCTCCCGCCGTCGCGCCCAGTCGCAGTCCCGGCGGGTGGAACGTGCAGCTCAAAGTGGTCGCGGAGCCGTCCAGGGGCACCGCGATCAGCCCGTAGTACTCCCCCGCGGGCTTCTCCTCGGCGCCGCCCGCGGCGCACCGCCAGCCCGCGATGCGCGGTGCCGCGACGACGGCGGTCCCCTTGCTGCCGGCGGGGAGTTCGGCCCGCAGCGTGCCGTCGTCGACGGTCACCGCGGTGGCCGCGGTGGCCCGCAGCCCGTCGACGGCGGTGCGCAGCGCGGCGGTGTCCAGGCAGCCGACCGCGCCGCGGTCCGGCACCCGGCTGGGCCGGTCCGGGGTCAGCTCGATCCGCACCCGCCCGGCGGCCGGAACCGCGCCGAGCGGCTGCATGGCCGCGATCTTGGCGCCGTCGGCGTCGGACCGGAACCGGGCGACCGGCCCGCCGCCGGCGAGCCGCGCGGTGCCCGAGAAGTGCGGCGCCCACAGGAACACCCGGTCGCCGGCCGTGCAGCGCGCCGTGATGGTGGGTCCTGGCAGGTCCGCGCCGCGGGCGGGCGCGGCGACGAGCAGCCCCGGACGGCGGGCGTCGCCGCGCTGCGGGGGCCGGCCGGAGGCGGTGCGCACCGTCGCGCGGGGCAGGGTGTAGACGCGGCTGCCCAGCATCCGTTCCTGGTTGCGGTACGGCGACGGCCCGAAGGCCGCGACGCCGGTGTGCGCCGAGGTGCCGGGCGGACGCACGGTCACCAGGGGCGGCACCTGCGCACGGGACACGGTCACCGGGCCGCCGCCCCGCGGCAGCCACGACTGGTGCGGGTCGGGCGGGGAGTGCACCCGCGCGCCGACGGAGAAGACCGCGTCCGTGACGGGGTTGTCCAGGCTCTGCAGGCTCCGGCCCCGCGAGGTCCAGCCGCCGCCGACGGCGGTGAGGGTACGGCTGAGGACGTCGGAGGTGAGGCTGCTGTAGTACTGGACGCCCTGGCCGCCCACCATCAGCGGGTCGTTGGCGACGGTCTGGTCCCGGCCCGGTTCGGTGCGGTAGCGGGGCCAGTCGTCGGCGCCCGCGATCGCGTCGGCCTGCGTCTGCTGCCGCTCGCCCCAGGGCGCGTAGTCGTCCATGTGGGCGAGGCGCAGCCGGCTGGCCACCGCGGAGGTCGCGGCGGTCTCGCCGAGCTGCCCGCCGAAGAGCAGCACGACGGCGCAGCCGGCCAGTACGGTGCGTCGGCGCCCGGCGGCCAGCCGGCCCCGGCCCTGCGCGGCGAGCAGGGCGAGCCCGCCGAGCGCGCCCACGACGGCGAGCAGGAACACCGCCCAGGTGTAGCGGTGCACCAGCGCGCTGCGGCTCGCGACGGCGGCGAGCAGCGCGAGCAGCGCGCTCGCCGCGCCCAGGGCGCGCCAGTCGGGCGGGCCGTGGGACAGGGTCTGCCAGGCGGCGATGACCAGCACCGCGCACAGGACGAACGCCTCCCGGTAGGCGCTGCCCTGCGGGGTGGCGAAGGCGTGCCAGACCAGTTGGGTCGGCGCCCACTGCAGCGACAGGGTCACCGCGATCACGAGCAGTGTCCAGCCCGCGCGCACCGGCCGGGGCACCGCCCGGTGGAACGGCAGGGCGAGCGCGAGCAGCAGCGCGGTGACGCCCACGTACAGGGCCGGGCTGCCGAAGCTGTACGTCGTCGGCAGCAGCCGGGCCAGCAGGTCGTCCGTGGGGACCGGGACGAAGTGCCCCTCGCGGCCGGGGTAGGCGTGCTTGGTGCCGAGGTACACGACCGCCACCAGCGGTGCGGCCAGGCCCATGCCGAGCGCGACGGTGCCGGCGGCCCGGCCGGCCGCCGCCAGCGCCTGCCGCCGCGGGAGTCCGGCGAGCAGCAGCCGGAGCAGCAGGACGAGTCCGGCGGCGAGGGTGGCCATGTACGCGGTGTAGAAGTTGGCGATCCAGGCGAGCGCGACGATCAGCACGCCGAGGACCGGCCGGTGGCGCCGCAGGGCCCACTCGCCGACCAGGCACAGCAGGGGCAGTGCGATCAGGCCGTCGATCCACATCGGGTTGTAGATGGCGACGGCCACGCCCCAGCCGCACAGGGCGTAGGAGGCGCCCAGCAGACCGGCCGCCCACCAGCGGCCGGGGCGCAGGGCGAGCAGCAGGCAGGCCATGGCGGCGCCGGCGGTCGCCGTCTTCAGCACGGTGACGACGTACACCGCGAGGTCGATCTCGTCCCGTGGGAAGACAGCGACGAGCAGGGCGAACGGGCTGCCGAGGTAGGTGCCGACGTCGGGCAGGAAGCTCGCGCCGTAGCCGGACTGCCAGTTGATGAGGAGCCCGCCGTCGGCGCGGCCGTGCAGCAGGTCCCACAGGTGGGCGTGGAAGGGTATGTACTGGTTGCCGAGGTCGTTGACGCTGCGGGTGCGGGGGCCGAACGGGTAGCAGCGGGCGAGCGCGTCGGCCGCGCACAGCGCGGTGACGGTGATGGCCGCGGCGAGCAGGGCTGCGGTTCGCCCGGTGACGCGGCTGTCACCGGGCGGGGTCGGGCGGTGCATTCTCGGGAGGCCCCCAGAGGGAATTCGGGACGCGCGGCGTCCCGGCCGGGGGTGTCAATCCCCGTGCTTCGCTGATTCGCCGGGTTAGACGGGCCTGGTTTCCGGATGGTTGTGTCACCGACCCGATCTGATGCCCGGAATTCCGAATACCTGAGCGTTTTAGAAATCCTCGCCGACTATTGGGAAAACGGCAGCTTTACAGAACATGAGCGAAAGGTGAATCAGACCGGCCCTGGCTCCGGCCACGCGACCGCCGACCGATGACGCCGGGTTTCCCAACTGACCACGCCGACCCCCTCCGGGGCCCCAGCCGCCCCTCGGCTACCGCGCCATCGTGACTGATCACGCCGACCCCCGCGCGCCCCTCCGGGGCACCTGCCGTCCCTGCCTGCGGCGCCAGCGTGGCTGGGTTGGCTGCCGCGCCATCGTGACTGACCGCGCCGTTCCCCGCGCCCCCATCCGGGGCACCAGCCGCCCCTCGACTGCCGCGCCATCGTGGCTGATCGCGCCGACCCCCGCGCACCCTCCCTGGGGCACCAGGCGTCCCTCGGCTGGGCGGCGGCGTGGCTGGGGCGGCGTCGAGGGTGGTGGGGCTTGGGCGGTGTCCGGGGACGTAGGGTCGACGCCATGGATGCGCTGCTGCCGTACCTGGCCCTGTCGGGGGGTCTCGCCGTCGTCCTGGGCTTCTTCACCTGGCTGGCGCGGCTGATCCGGCGCCGCGGCGCCGCCGGCGCGGGGATCGGCGCCGCCCTGGCCGCGTACGAGGAGGCTTTCCGCGCCACGAGCCATACCGCGCACTACGAGATCCGGGCCCAGGCGCGGCGCAAGGCGCCCACCGGCTCCCCGGACGGCCCGCGACCCGGGACGGGGAAGGCATGAGCCGGCCCGTGGGCGGGTACCGCGCGGCGGCGGGCGACGGGGTGTGGGGTGTGCCGGATGTGTGCGCGTATCTGGCCGGGCGCTGGCACGTCGAGCGCACCGTGCGGGATCTGGCGAGCGGCGACGAGGGCCGCTTCACGGGCGGCACCGTCTTCAGTCCGCTGCCCGGCGGCGGGCTGCTGCACGAGGAGTCCGGCACGTTCACCTGGCGGGGCGTGCCACGGCCCGCCGAGCGGATCCTGCGTTTTCTGCCCGGCGCCGGCACGGGCACGGCGGACGTCCGCTTCGCCGACGGGCGGCCCTTCCACGACCTGGACCTGACCTCGGGCCGCCATGTCGCCGACCACCCGTGCGCGGCGGACCTGTACCGCGGCGAGTTCACCGTCCAGGACGCGGACCACTGGCGGACGGTGTGGCGGGTGGGCGGCCCCGCGAAGGACCTCCTCCTCGTCACCGACTACACACGCGCGAACTGAGCCGCCGCGCCGCGGCGCATGGCGGCCGTCGGCGTCCCCGAGGCCGGCCAGTTGCAGTCGGCCCGGCCGCTGCTCACACTGGTGTCGTCGGTGCTGCTGGTGGGCGAGCACCTGACGGCGGCTGCTCCGCTGACCGCCGCCGCGGTGCTCGTGGGCATCGCCGTCACCCAACGATCACGTTCGTGAGGAGGCCCGCAGATGCGTGCAACCGTGGGCGACCAGCTTGTCCAGCACGGCAGGGTGGTCGGCCAGCACGACCAGGTCTCGGAGGTCGTCGAAGTGATGGGCACCGAGGGCAACCCGCCCTACCGCGTGCGCTTCCCGGATGGACACGAGGCCGTGATGGCTCCCGGCCCCGACTGCGAAATCCGTCACCCGAACCAGGAACCCCAGGCCCAGTAGTCAGCGCGGGGGCTGCGCCGGCTGCCGGTAGTGGTCGGCGACGACCCGCGCCATCGCCCCGATCGGATCCCGCGCCAGGTCCCGGGCGGAGAAGAAGACATGCCCGCGCACCCGCGCACAGCCGGCGGCGAGGGTGAGGTGCCGGGACAGCTCGGCCGGGTCCTGCCACTCGGCGGGCTGCCCGGCGGCACCCGTCTTGTACAGCGCCTCACCGATGTACAGGCGGGTCCGGCTGCCCTTGGCGACCTCGGCCCACCAGGGCACGAGTCTGGCGTAGTCGGCGGCGGCGAAGCCGATGTTCCAGTACAGCTGCGGCACGATGTAGTCGATCCAGCCCTCCCTGACCCAGGTGCGGGTGTCCGCGTACAGGTCGTCGTACGTCTGCACGCCCGCCCGGGTGTCCGAGCCGCGGCTGTCGCTCGACGCGTTGCGCCACACCCCGAACGGGCTGATCCCGAACTGGGTGCCGGGCCGGATCCGCCGGATCCGCGCGGCCGTCTCACGCACCAGTTTGTCGATGTTGTCGCGGCGCCAGGCCGCCCGGTCGGTGAAGCCGCCGCCGTACGCGGCGTACGCGGCGGCGTCGTCGAAGCTCTGCCCGGCGACCGGGTACGGGTAGAAGTAGTCGTCGAAGTGGACGGCGTCCACGGGGTACCTCGCCACCGCGTCCAGCATCGCGTCCTGCACGAAGGCGCGGACCTGCGGCAGGCCGGGGTTGTAGTAGAGCTTGCCGCCGTAGCGCACCACCCAGTCCGGGTGTCTGCGGGCCGGGTGGGATGCGGTCAGCCGGGCGGGGTCGGCGTGCAGCGCGATCCGGTACGGGTTGAACCAGGCGTGCAGCTGCAGCCCGCGGGCGTGCGCCTCGGTCACGGCCGTGCCCAGCGGGTCCCAGCCCGGTGATCTGCCCTGGGTCCCGGTGAGATACGCGGACCACGGCTCGTGGGGCGAGGGCCACAGCGCGTCCGCGGTCGGCCGCACCTGGAAGATGACCGTGTTGAGGCGGTCGCGGACGGCCCGGTCGAGGTGGGCGATCAGCTCCGCGCGCTGTGCGGCGGCGGTCAGGCCCGGTTTCGAGGGCCAGTCGTGGTTGTCGACCGACGCCAGCCACATGCCCCGCAGCTCGGTGGCGGCCCGGCGCGGTGCCGCCGCGCTGTCCGGCGCCGGCGCACCGCCCCCGGCGGGCGCACCACCGCGCGCGGGCGCGCCAAGCGCCGCCGAGGCACCGTCTGCCGCGGTGGCGCCACCGGCCGCGGCCGCACCACCTGGTGCCGCCGCGGCGCCCGGTGCCGTCACCAGCGTCGACAGCGCCAACGCGAACGTCCGGCGTGAGACCGGCCCCATCTGCCCACCCCCCATGACACTGCGGATCCATGCCGTCGCCGTCAGGAATCGTCCGGGCCCCAGCATGCCCCGCCCCCCGCGATCAATCATCGATACCGGGGAGTAACGTGCACGATCGGAGCAGGCGCGCAATTCTGAGGCGCCGCGCGGGCCGTGGATCAGCGAAGGGGACGATGTGACGGGCAGCTCGGATATCGCACGTGTCGGAGTGGTCGGCTGCGGTCAGATGGGGGCGGGCATCGCCGAAGTCTGCGCCCGCGCCGGTCTGGAGGTCAAGGTCGCGGAGACCACCGGCGAGGCCCTGGAGATCGGCCGCACCCGGCTGTTCAACTCCCTTGCCAAGGCCGCCGAGCGCGGCAAGATCAGCGAGGCGGAGCGGGACGCGACGCAGGCACGCCTCGGCTTCACCACCGACCTCGGCGAGTTCGCGGACCGCGACCTGGTCATCGAGGCCGTCGTAGAGAACGAGCAGGTGAAGACGGAGATCTTCCAGGTGCTCGACCAGGTGGTGACCCGGCCGGACGCGATCCTCGCCTCCAACACCTCCTCCATCCCGCTGGTGAAGCTGGCGGTCGCCACGGGCCGCCCCGACCAGGTCGTCGGCATCCACTTCTTCACCCCGGCCCCGGTGCAGCAGCTGGTCGAGCTGGTCCCGGCGCTCACCACCTCCGAGGGCACGCTCAGCCGTGCTCAGCTGTTCGCCGAGAAGGTGCTGGGCAAGCACGCCATCCGCGCCCAGGACCGGTCCGGATTCGTGGTCAACGCGCTGCTCGTGCCCTATCTGCTGTCCGCGATCCGGATGTTCGAGTCCGGCATCGCGGGCCGCGAGGACATCGACAACGGCATGGAGCTGGGCTGCGCCCACCCGATGGGCCCGCTGAAGCTGTCCGATCTGATCGGCCTGGACACCATCGTCTCTATCGCCGACTCGATGTACCAGGAGTACAAGGAACCGCTGTACGCCGCTCCCCCGCTGCTCCAGCGCATGGTCGAAGCGGGCCGCCTCGGCCGCAAGTCCGGCTCGGGCTTCTACACCTACGCCTGACCTGCACGAACACCGCCCCGCACAGCGCACCACACACCACCAGACCGCACGCGCGAGGGCCGTCACCACTGATCCCGGCGACGGCCCTCACTGATCGCCGCCGGGCTCAGGGGGTTCGGGCGGCTGCGGACGTGAGGCGGATCACTGCGGTCCGGTTTTTTTTGAATGTTGAAGCTTCCTTCGCCTATCGTCGTGTCGTCAGGCCATCCGGACCACGGTCCGGATTCGCGGGATGCGACCTCCAGGAAGTTCAACCATGTCTCTCGTTCTCGACTCCGCCACTCAGGACCTGCTGTTCCGCGAGGCCCGCACCGCCAACACCTTCACCGACGAGCCGGTGACCGACGAGCAGGTCCAGGCCGTCTACGACCTGGTCAAGTTCGGCCCCACCTCCATGAACCAGTCGCCGCTGCGCATCGTCCTGGTCCGCTCCCCCGAGGCCCGTGAGCGCCTGGTGCAGCACATGTCCGAGGGCAACCGGAAGAAGACCGCGGCGGCACCGCTGGTCGCGATCCTCGCCGCGGACAACGAGTTCCACGAGGAGCTGCCGCAGCTCTTCCCACACTTCCCGCAGGCCAAGGACATCTTCGCCGCCGACCGCTCGGTGCGGGAGAAGAACGCCACGCTGAACGCCGCACTCCAGGCCGCCTACTTCATCATCGGCGTCCGTGCCGCCGGTCTCGCCGCCGGCCCGATGACCGGCTTCGACCTCGCGGGCGTCCAGAAGGAGTTCCTGGACGACGACCACACCCCGCTGATGGTGGTCAACATCGGCAAGCCGGGCCCGGACGCCTGGTTCCCGCGCGGCCCGCGCCTGGCGTACGACGACGTCGTCACGACCGTCTGAGCCACGCCGTACGCATGCGGGAGGCCCCCGACCGGCTGTGACGCCGTCGGTTGGTTCGGGGGCGGGCTCCACTCGGCCCCGCTGAGCTTCGGCTCGGCGGGGCCGAGTGTCGCGAAGCGGCGGTGCGGGTGCGGGCCCGGGGTGTGCCGGTGAGATGGGCGCCGATGCGGGCGAGGTTGACCGAGGCGCCGGTGAGCTGGTGCCGGAGGCTCCGCCAGGCCCACGCCCAGCAGGACACGCCGCCAGAGCGCGGCCATGCCGCAGACCGTACGCCCGGGAGCCACTGGTTGCGCCGGCACCCGGCTCGCACGGCGCAGGCCCGCGAGGAAACCGCTCGCCCTCGGTGCCACGCTCAGGACCGACGGGACGGTCACGCGCCTGCGGCTGATTACGCGGAGCGACGTCGTGCGGGCCCGGCACCTGATGCGGTGCCGGGCCCGTCCGTTTCACACACCGTGTGCGTGCCGGACCCGCATACGGCCTTCGCACACGCTCCCCTCGCGCCCACCAGGCGAGTTGACTCCTCATGCGCATGCAAGGGATGCGGAACCCCCCGTTCGACTACGGAAAGGAGTGGACCCGTGACCGCCGATCCGAAGCATCCCGTGGTCCATGGAGAACTCGCAGAGTTACGGCGCCGCCTCGACGTGGCTTACGCCCGTGTCGAGGGAGGTCTGGCTCTGCTCAGTCATCGCAGCGAGGTGACCGCCAAGGAGCTGGACGAGCTGAACACCCGTATGACCT
Source organism: Streptomyces sp. NPDC001508 (assembly GCF_040298665.1). Taxonomy (NCBI): domain Bacteria; kingdom Bacillati; phylum Actinomycetota; class Actinomycetes; order Kitasatosporales; family Streptomycetaceae; genus Streptomyces; species Streptomyces sp. NPDC001508. Next base: position 208,439 of record NZ_JBEPAP010000005.1, on the reverse strand, counting down.
CGTTGGAACACACGCGCTGGCCGCTGTCCTCGGTGGCCGCGCTCACCTCCCTGGGAGCCCTCGTAGTGACCATCTGGCAGGTGCTGGCCCACTAGTCAGGCGAGCCTGAGGTGGTGCAGGAGGAGTAACGCCGCCGCCATGTTGGCGGCCGGGACCTCTCCGCGGGCGACCATGTCGGGGACGAGCTTGAGGGGGACCCATTCCCGGCGGTCCGACTCGAAGTCGTCCACGGGGTGTCCGATGTACTCGCCCTCGTCGGCCCAGTAGACATGGTGCCGGGCGTCGGTGAGGCCGTTGGACGGCTCCACGCTCATCAGATGGTGCAGGGGTCCCGGCCGCCAGCCGGTCTCCTCCTCCAGTTCCCTGGCGGCCGCTCGGGCGATGTCCTCGCCGTCCTCCACGACTCCCGCCGCGAGTTCCCACCCCCAGCTGTCCGTGATGAACCGGTGGCGCCACAGCAGGAGGACCTCGTTGGCCTCGTTCACCACCGTCGCCACGGCCACGGGCCGCAGCCGGATCAGGAAGTGGTCCAGGTGCCGGCCGTCCGGCAGTTCGACATCTGCCAGATTGACGCTGAACCAGCGGTTTGCATACACAGTTTGTTCGTTCTGTTTCGTCCACTGCACGGTTCTGCCACCTTCCGCCGAGTAAGTGGCAATATCGCAGCAGTGGCTGGGGCTGGCCTACAGCGGTACGCGCAGCGCCCCGTCGATGAGTTCGGCGGCCTCGGCGGTTCCGGCACAGCCGCTGCGCGTCAAGTGCTCGCGCACCGCGCGCAGTCGGTCGCGCAGTCGCTGGGACTCCATCCCCCGGGCCTGCTCGGCCATCTGCACCGCCGTGGCCACCGCGGTGTCCGCGTTGCCCTGCCGCAGTTCGATGGTGCTGAGCATGGCCAGCCGGTGCACCCGGCCCCGGTCGTGGGCCGGGTTTCCCACGGCGGCCGCGGCATGCTCCCGGGCCGCCGCCAGTTCGCCCAGACTGAGCAGCGCCTCGGCCACCTGCACATTGACGAGGCCCGGCTGGACATAGCCGGTCTCGTCGGGTTCGTAGCCACGACGGATGCGTTCGGCGGCCGTCTCGGCCCGCCGGATGCAGGACAGGGCGCTCGTGGCATCGCCCAGATGGGCGTACGCCTTGGCCTGCATCGCGTACAGATCCGAGGCCAGCGCGGGGGTGATGTGCTTGCCCGCGGCGCGCAGCGCGGCCTCGGCGAAGGCGACGGCCTGCCGGTACTCCCGTGTGAACAGCGCCTGGTTGACCAGGAGCGCGATGACATACGCCCCAAGTCCCCTGTCCCCGCTGGCCTTCGCCAGCCTGAGCGCCTGGTGGAAGTAGCGCTGGGCGAGCCCGTGCGCGTCGGAGTCGTATGCGCAGATGCCCGCGATCGCCACCAACGCGCCGGTGGCCCGGTGCACTTGGCGGCCGGTGGCGTCGGTGTAGCCGCCGCGCAGCAGCGGCGCCGCCTCGGCGTTCAGGAAGCCGACGACGCGGCTGCGGGTCGCGATGCCGCCGGCCTTGCGGTACATCTGCTCGTAGTGCGCGCGGGCGGCGCGCAGCATCTCGATGTCCCCCGCGGTGACCCGGTGTCCGCCGCCGCGCGAGACGTCCACGTCCTCGGGCGGGTTCTCCCACTCCCACACGGGCATCACCGCGGGTGTGCCGGTGACGGCGGGCGCGCCGAGCACATGCGGGCGCTGCTGTTCGTCGGAGCGCCACAGCGCGGTGGCCCGTTCGACGAAGCCGGACAGCGAGGTGCCGTGCGGGGTGGCGGGTTCGCCGGGGACGCCGAGGCCGATGTCGTCGAGCGTGACGGGCCGGTGCAGCCGGGCGGCAAGCACCTCGCAGATCAGGTCGGGCACCTGGCCGCGGGGCCGCTGGCCCTTCAACCACCGGGCGACGGCGGTGTGTTCGTAACGGAGCGCGAGGCCCCGCGCCCGGCCCGCCTGGTTGACATGGGCGGCAAGGCCGGCGTGCGAGATGCCGGCCTCGTCCAGGATCGCGTCGAGCAGAGTGTTGGGCTGCATGAATGCCCCCCGGGTGGCCTGGTGTGGTCAGCGTAGTGCGTACGGGTTCACACGGGGTGTGAACGAAAGTGCGCGAATCCGGGCGGTACGCGCACTGTCGCGGAGCGTGTTCGGCCGGGTTCACTGAGATGCCTCGCAAGAGGCCGGCCGCGCCGCCGGCTCTCCCTCCTACGGTGCGGCGGTCTGGCCGCCGGCTTGACCGTGCGCTCTAGGGCTGCCCTAGGGGGGTGCCGCCAAGGACGCGTTGTCCGCCGCGGGGTGTGGCGGGTCGGCAGCGCGGTTCCCCGCGCTCCTCGGGGGCGCTCCGCGCTTCGCCCCGCCCCTTTCGTTCCGCAGGATCAGAACGGCGATGTCGTCCGTCGGGGCGCCCGCGGTGTGCCGCAGCAGGGATGTGAGGACCGTACGCAGGACCGTCTGCGGGCAGACCGGGTCGTCGCGGGCGGCCTTGGTGAGGATGTCCGGCAGCGGGAAGAAGCGGCCCTGTGCGTCCCTCGCGTCCTCCGCTCCGTCCGTGTACAGGGCCAGGGATTCACCGGGGAGCAGCCGGCCGCGGAAGGCGGGCTCCACCTCGCGCGGCAGCGGGAACGGGCCGAGCGGTGGCAGGGGTTCGGCGCGGGTGAGCGGCTCGACGCCGTGGTCGCCGAGCCGGTACGGCCACGGATGGCCGCAGCTGAGCGCGCGCAGTTCACCGTCCGGGCGGATCTCCAGCACAAGCACCGTGACGAACTCCTCGGCGACCGGGGTGGCGGGTTCCCGGCCGGCCGAGGGATGCTCGGCGCGGGCCCGTTCGCGCAGGTGCCGGTCCAGGGCCCGGTCCAAACGGCGCAGCACACAGCCGAGTTCGGGCTCGTCGTGCACGGCCTCGCGGAAGCTGCCGAGGACGGCCGCGACGGTGGCCAGGGCGGCGAGACCGTGGCCGCGCACGTCCCCCATCACCACCCGGACGCCGTGTTCGGTGGCGATCGCCTCGTACAGGTCGCCGCCGATGGCCGCGCCACGGTCGGCGGAGAGCTGACCGGCGGCGACGAGCAGGCCGTCGAGGCGGGCGGGCGGAGGGCGCAGCAGCACGCTCTGCGCGGCGCCCGCGACCCGGCGGGCCTGCCGCAGCTCACGCAGCAGGGCCCGGCGGCCGTGGATCATGAGACCGGTGCCGACCGCGAAGAACACGGCGCAGGTGACGATCCGCGCGCCGAACCCGTTCCGCTGGGCGAGCGGGCAGAGCAGCTTGTACAGGATGGCCGCGCCGCCCCAGAGGGTGGGCAGTGCCAGGGCGCGGGCGCGGCGCACACCGCGCCGGGTGGGTGCTCGCGCCTTGAGACGGATCATGCCGATGCCCCCATGGAAGCCCTGACAGAGCAGACGGACCGGCCCCGAAAGGCCGGTCCGATTCTGTCGACGGCATGGCCGGAAAAGGCCAGATCACCACCAGCTGCCACCCGAACGAGTGAGCCGCCCCATTTCATCAGCGCGAGGTGGGCGGGTCCGCAATCACCATGCGGCTCCGCCACGCGGGCGCGAGCAACCACGACGCAAGCCGCAGACGAACGACGCCAGCACCCCCAAAAAGCGCGAGGCGGCCGACAGCGCCGCGGCGCTGCGCGACCAGCCACGACACAAGCCGCAGACAAACAACGGCAGCACCCCGAAAGGGGCGCGGGGCCGCAATCACCATGCGGCCCCGCCGCGCGGGCGCGACCAGCCACGACGCGCCCGCAGACGAACGACGGCCCGGCCGGCTAGGCCCGCAGCACAGCGCCCGTGCGCTCGCCCGCGAGGGCGACCGCCGCGTCCCGGGCGGCCGAGGCCTCGTCCACCGTCAGCGTCCGGTCCGCCGCGCGGAAACGCAGCGCGAACGCCAGCGACTTCTTGCCCGTCCCGAGCTGTTCGGCGTTCTCGTAGACGTCGAACAGCCGGACGGACTCAAGGAGTTCACCCGCTCCCTCGCGCAGGGCGGCCTCGACGTCGGCGCTCGGCACGCTCCCGTCGACGACCAGCGCCACGTCCTGGGTGGCCACCGGGAAGGTCGAGATACGCGGGCTCGTCACAAGTCCGGCGCCCGCCTCTTCCAGGACGTCCAGGTTCAGCTCCATCGCGCAGCTGCGCGCGGGCAGGCCGAGCGTCTTGAGGACACCGGGGTGCAGCTCACCGGCGTACCCGATGACCCGCTCGGCGCCGTCCACGACGACCGTCAGCTCGGCGCAGCGGCCCGGGTGCCAGGGCCCGTACTGCCCCTTGCGGACGATCAGTTCGGTGCCGGTCTCGCGGGCGAGCAGCCGCGCGGCCTGCACGGCGTCCGCCCAGTCGGCCGGGCGGCCCTTGCCCCACCAGCCGGCCTGCTCGCGCGCGCCGGCGAGGACGACGGCGGCGTGCCGCGGCTGCTCGGGCAGCTCCTCGGTGAGCGAGGCGATCTCCTCGTCGGTGGGACGCCGGTCGACGGGCAGCCGGACGGCCGTCTTCGGTTCCCGGCGCGGTGAAGTCTCCCCGGTGCCGGCGGAGTCGAGGGTCCGGGGATGGAAGACCAGCCCGGTCTCGAAGAGCGCCAGGTCGTGCGAGCCACGGCCGTCGTTGCGGCGCAGCGCGCCGAGCAGGCCCGGCAGCAGCGTCGTACGCAGGGCGGGCTCCTCGTCGGAGAGCGGGTTGACCAGCGTGACCACCCGGCGGTCGGGGTCGTCGGCCGCGAGGTTGAGCTGGTCGAGGATCTGCTCGCCGATGAACGGGTAGTTCAGCGCCTCGACATAGCCGGCGCCGGCCAGCGCGCGGCCGATCCGGCGGTGCAGCCGCTGCCGCTCGGTCAGGCCGCGGCCCGCCGGGGGCTTGGGCAGGGTGGAGGGCAGGTTCTCGTAGCCCTCCAGGCGGATGACCTCTTCCGCCAGGTCGTTCGGGTCGGTGAGGTCGGGCCGCCAGGACGGGACGGTGACGATCAGCTCGTCCTGCCCGTACACATCGCAGCCGACTTCCTGGAGCCGGCGGACGACCGTCCCCCGGCCGTAGTCGACGCCCGCGACCCGGTCCGGGTGGTCGGCCGGGATGGTGAGGGTGCGCGGCGCGGACGGCGCGATCACCTCGGTGACACCGGCGTCCGCGGTGCCGCCCGCGAGCAGCACCAGCAGGTCGACGGTGCGCTGGGCCGCGGCGGACGCGGCCTGCGGGTCGACACCCCGCTCGAAGCGGCGGGACGCCTCGGAGGACAGCTTGTGCCGGCGGGCCGTGCGCGCGATGGAGACCGCGTCGAAGTGCGCGGCCTCGACGACGACTTCGGTGGTGGTGTCGTCGGTGTCGTCGATCTCGGTGTCGGCGCCGCCCATGACGCCGGCCAGGCCGATCGGACCGCGGTCGTCGACGATGACCAGGTCCTGCGCGTCGAGGGTGCGGGTGACCTCGTCGAGGGTGGTGAGCTGCTCGCCCGCCGCGGCCCTGCGCACACCGATCGTGCCCTGGACGTGGGAACGGTCGTAGGCGTGCAGCGGCTGGCCCAGCTCCAGCATCACGTAGTTGGTGATGTCGACGGCCAGCGAGATCGGGCGCATGCCGGCCTTCTGGAGGCGCCGCTTGAGCCAGATCGGGGAGCGGGCCTCCGGGTCGAGGCCGGTCACGGTGCGGGCCGTGAAGCGGTCGCAGCCGAACGGGTCGGCGACCTTGACCGGGTGGCCGAAGGCGTTCGGGGCGGGCACGTCGAGCAGCGCCGGGTCGCGCAGCGGCAGGCCGTAGGCGATCGCCGCCTCGCGGGCGACGCCGCGCAGGGACAGGCAGTAGCCGCGGTCGGGTGTCACCGCGATGTCGAGGACCTCGTCGACCAGCTGGAGCAGTTCGATGGCGTCCGTGCCGACCCCGTGCTCCGGAGGCAGCACGATGATGCCCTTGGACCCTCCCCCAGACTCCGTCCGGGGGGACCCCCAGTCCCCCATGCCCAGCTCGTCACTGGAGCAGATCATGCCGTGCGAGACCTTGCCGTAGGTCTTGCGGGCGGCGATCGCGAAACCGCCGGGCAGCACGGCGCCGGGAAGGACCACGACGACCTTGTCGCCGACCGAGAAATTGCGGGCGCCGCAGACGATCTCCTGTGGCTCGCTGGTGCCGTTGGCCTGACCCACGTCGACCGTGCAGAACCGGATCGGCTTCTTGAAGCCCTCCAGTTCCTCGATGGTCAGCACCTGGCCGACGACGAGCGGCCCCTTGAGGTCGGCGCCCAGTTGCTCGACGGTCTCCACCTCAAGGCCGACCGAGATCAGCTTCTCCTGGACGTCACGCCCGGTCTCCGTCGCCGGCAGGTCGACGTACTCCCGCAGCCAAGAAAGCGGGACCCGCATCAGATCTCCATCCCGAACGGCCGGGTGAACCGGACGTCACCCTCGACCATGTCTCGCATGTCTTCGACGTTGTGGCGGAACATCAGCATTCGCTCGATGCCGAACCCGAAGGCGAATCCGCTGTACTTCTCGGGGTCGACGCCGCAGGCGGTGAGCACCCGCGGGTTGACCATGCCGCAGCCGCCCAGTTCGATCCAGCCCTCGCTGGAACAGGTGCGGCAGGGCCGGTCGGGGTTGCCGACGGACTCGCCCTTGCAGACGTAGCAGAGCATGTCCATCTCGGCGGACGGCTCGGTGAACGGGAAGTAGTTCGGCCGCAGCCGGGTCTTCATGTCCGCGCCGAACAGCGAGCGGACCATGTGGTCCAGCGTGCCCTTGAGGTCGGCCATGGTCAGGCCCTCGTCCACGGCCAGCAGCTCGATCTGGTGGAAGACCGGGGTGTGCGTGGCGTCCAGCTCGTCGGTGCGGTACACCCGGCCGGGGCAGACGATGTAGACGGGCAGCTCACGGTCGAGCAGGGCGCGGACCTGGACCGGCGAGGTGTGGGTGCGCAGGATCACACCGGACTCGCCGTGGTCGCCGTCCGGGCCCTGGACGAAGAACGTGTCCTGCATCTGCCGCGCCGGGTGGTCCGGGGTGAAGTTCAGCGCGTCGAAGTTGAACCACTCCGCCTCGACCTCGGGGCCCTCGGCGATCTCGTAGCCCATGGACACGAAGACGTCGGCGACGCGTTCCATCATGGTGGTCAGCGGGTGCCGGGCGCCGGCCGGTACGCGGTCGTACGGCAGCGTGACGTCGACCGACTCCTCGACCAGGACACGGGCGTCGCGTTCGGCCTCCAGTTCGCCCTGGCGGGCGGCGAGCGCCTTGTTCACGGCGCCGCGGGCCTGGCCGACGCGCTTGCCGGCCTCGGCCTTGGCGTGCGGGGGCAGGGCGCCGATCTCGCGGTTGGCGAGGGCCAGCGGGGAGGCGGGGCCGGTGTGGGCGACCTTGGCCTCGTGGAGCGCGTCGAGGGAGTCCGCGGCGGCGAAGGCGGCGAGCGCCTCGTCCCGCATGCGCTCGATCTCTTCCGGTTTCAACGCCTCTACCTCGACAGGGTCGTACGACTTATTGGGTGCCGACATCTCTTCCCGTGCTTCCGATTGGCTGGCTGATGGTCCCCGTCACCGGCCCGAGGACGAACCGTCACCGTTACCCGGGACTGCCGTCCCGCTCTTTGGGACACAAAGGTGCCAAAGGCCGAGTCTAACGGGGTCGGGGAAAGCGAATGCGCCCGTGGGTCCTCGGCGCGCGCTCAGAGCAGGTGTGCCGGGGTGCCCACGGGCAAAGTAAATCGGAACTCGGCGCCGCCGCCGGGGGCCCGGCCGACCGTGATGGTGCCGCCGTGGGCCTCGACGATGCCCTTGACGATATAGAGCCCGAGGCCGGTGCCGCCGCGCTTGCTGCCCCGCCAGAAGCGGGTGAAGACGCGGTTCATGGACTCCTCCGGGATGCCGCTGCCCTCGTCGCTCACCGTGACCGACGTGCCGGCGTCCTCTCCTTCGCGGGGGGACGCGGCGGGCGTGACGTCAATGGTGACGGTTCCCTCGCCGTGCCGCACCGCATTTTCGATGAGGTTGCTGAGCACCTGGTCGACCTTGTCGGGGTCGGCCCACAGGTCGGGCAGCGGCTGCTCGATGCGCAGCAGGAACCGGTCGGCGGGCTGTCCGGCGGCGACGTACGCCTGGATGTGGCGTCCCACGGCCGCCCCCATGTCGACGGGCTGGCGGCGCACCTCCAGCCGTCCGGAGTCGATGCGGGAGATGTCGAGCAGTTCGGCGATCAGCCGGGTGACGCGGTTGGCGTCCGCGTCGACGGTCTCCAGCATCAGCCGCTTCTGGTCGTCGGTGAACCGCTCCCACTTGGCGAGCAGGGTGGCGGTAAAGCCCTTCACGGAGGTGAGCGGGGAGCGCAGCTCGTGGGCGACGATGGCGATCAGCTCGGCATGGCTGCGTTCCGTGCGGCGCCTCGCCTCGGTGTCACGCAGCGAGACGACGACACGGCGGATGGGGCCGGTGGGCTCGCCGCGCACGTACCGCGCGGAGACCAGGACCTCCCGGCCGCCGGGCAGCAGCAGATTGCGCTCGGGCTGGCGCACCCGGATGGAGAGGCCGCCGTAGGGGTCGGTGAGCTGCCACCAGCGGCGGCCCTCCAGGTCTTCTAATGGCAGGGCCTTCTCCAGCCGGCGGCCGAGGGCGTCCTCGGGGCGTACGGCGGTGATCCGGGCCGCCGCCGCGTTGAAGCAGACAACGATGCCGTGTTCGTCGGCGATCACGAGGCCGTCGGGCAGTTCGTCGGGGTCGATGCCGAGTTCGGCGAGACCACCGTGCCGGGGCGCGGGTGGCCGCCGTACGTCCCGCCCTCCCGGCGCACTGCTCGTGCCGACGCTCATCCCCGCACTCCACCTCTCAGTCGACGTGGGGCACCTCGCTGCTCCAGCGAAGCCGTGAGCTTGGGGGAAAGCCCCGGGCGGGGCCACCCTACTAGCTCTCGGTGACGGAACGGCACCCTCCGCAGGCGCGCTGTGCACGGGCCGACGCATACAGACATACGGCCGCGGCGGTCGCGAGGTTCAGGCTCTCGGCCCTTCCGTGGATGGGGACGCGCACGACGGCGTCGGCGAGCGCCCGGGTCTCCTCGGGCAGCCCCCATGCCTCGTTGCCGAACACCCAGGCCGTGGGCCCGCCCATGGTGCCCTTGTCGAGTTCGTCGTCGAGGTCGTCGGGGCCGGCCCCGTCGGCGGCGAGCACCCGCACCCCGGCGGCCCTGAGTCCGGCGACGGCCCGCTCCACGGGCACGCCGACGCAGACGGGCAGGTGGAACAGGGAGCCGACGGAGGCCCGTACGGCCTTGGGGTTGTAGACGTCGACGGAGGCGTCGGTGAGCACGACGGCCTCGGCGCCGGCCGCGTCGGCGCAGCGCAGCACGGTGCCGGCGTTGCCGGGGTCGCGCACATGCGCGAGGACGGCGACGAGCCGGGGCCGGGCGGCCAGGATCGCCTCGAAGGGGGTGTCGAGGAAGCGGCAGACACCGACCAGTCCCTGCGGGGTGACGGTGGTGGAGATGTCGGCGATGACCTCGTCGGCGGCCAGGTGCACCGGGGCGTCCGCGGCGCGGGCCGCGCCCACGATGTCGGCGTACCGCTCGGCGGCCTCGACGGTGACGAACAGCTCCACGAGGGTGGGGGCGCCGCCGGCCCGGTGCCCGGCCGCCTCCCGCACGGCCTGCGGCCCCTCGGCGAGGAACAGCCGTTCCTTCCCCCGGAAGTTCCGCCGGGCCAGCCGCCGGGCAGCCGAGACACGACCGGACCGGGCGGAGATCAACTCGGGACCAGCGGGGGGCATCCTCTTCTTCACCTTCAACAGATTGTCACCAAGCGGAGTTCCGCCTGGGGGCGCGGGGAACTGCGCGACCAGCCCCCACCGGACCCGCAGCCGTAGCGACGGCCAAGGCCCAAACAACAGGACCCGCAAGCCAGAAAGCCTGCGGGTCCTCAAGTCACCGTACGCGGCTGAGGCCGGCGCAGCGTCAGGCGGCCTTGGGCGCGTTCACGTCCGAAGGCAGCGCCTTCTGCGCGACCTCGACGAGGGCGGCGAACGCGCTCGCGTCGTTGACCGCCAGCTCCGCCAGGATCTTGCGGTCGACCTCGATGTTCGCGGCCTTCAGACCCTGGATGAAGCGGTTGTAGGTGATGCCGTTGGCGCGGGCGGCGGCGTTGATCCGCTGGATCCACAGCTGACGGAAGTCGCCCTTGCGCTTCTTGCGGTCGTTGTAGTTGTAGACCAGCGAGTGGGTGACCTGCTCCTTGGCCTTGCGGTACAGGCGCGACCGCTGACCGCGGTAGCCGGAGGCCTGTTCGAGGATCGCCCGGCGCTTCTTGTGGGCGTTGACTGCCCGCTTGACGCGTGCCACTTGTTAACTCCTTGTAGCGGGGCCGTGGTGGTGCTCACACGGCCCGGAAACGGCTGGGTCCCGGTCCTGGCGCGGGGCGCTCGGCTGCGAGCGCCCGTGCGTCACTTGCCGAGAAGCTTCTTGATCTTCTTGGCGTCGCCCGGGGCCATCTCGGCGTTGCCGGTGAGGCGACGCGTCACGCGGGACGACTTGTGCTCAAGCAGGTGGCGCTTGCCGGAGCGCTCACGGAGCACCTTGCCCGAGCCGGTGATCTTGAAGCGCTTGCTGGCACCGCTGTGCGTCTTGTTCTTCGGCATAGCGCCGTTTCTCCTCGTCGGTGGCGCTCCGGTGCCCGGTTGCGAGAACCGGGCACGGTGGAGCGTCGCTCTTGTTTCGGTTACGTCCTGGGGACATACGTCCCCCGGGGTCACACCTCGGCGGAAGCCTCTGCAGGGGCCTCGGCGTCCACGGCGCTGTCGGGGTCCGCGGCGTTCTGCGAGCGGCCCGGGTGGGCCTTCGCGGACGCCTTGCGGGCCTCCTGCGCCTGACGGGCCTCGGCCATCGCCTCGGTCTTCTTCTTGTGCGGACCGAGGACCATGATCATGTTGCGGCCGTCCTGCTTCGGGTTGGACTCGACGAAGCCGAGGTCCTGGACATCCTCCGCGAGCCGCTGAAGCAGCCTGTAGCCCAGCTCGGGGCGGGACTGCTCGCGACCACGGAACATGATCGTGATCTTGACCTTGTCGCCCTGCTTGAGGAACCGGACGACGTGACCCTTCTTGGTGTCGTAGTCGTGCGGGTCGATCTTCGGCCGGAGCTTCATCTCCTTGATGACCGTGTGCGCCTGGTTCTTGCGCGCCTCACGGGCCTTCATGGCCGACTCGTACTTGAACTTCCCGTAGTCCATGAGCTTGCACACGGGCGGACGGGCGTTCGCCGCGACCTCGACCAGGTCCAGGTCGTACTCCTGCGCAAGCTCCAGTGCCTTCGCGAGCGGCACGATGCCGACCTGCTCGCCACTGGGACCGACAAGTCGCACCTCGGGAACGCGAATCCGGTCGTTGATGCGGGGCTCGGCGCTGATGGATCCTCCTCGGTAGCACCACGCGACGGTCTGGCGGACAGCCGCGTAACGTCTGTTTTCTCCTCAGACCAACCGCGACGAAGCAGAAAAAATGCCCCGGACGATCACAGACGGGGCTCCTCGCACTACCGGAGCACCGCCGCGGTGACCGCGGGGCGCGCTTTCGGGCGACTCCACCGCCCCGCAGGGAACGATGGCTGCCGCCTGACCGGAGACCCGCCGCCCCGGAAGGCGGTCAGGTGGGAGATCGGAGCCTCCACTTGTGGGCCGGGCACAGTCGTGTCCAGCCGGTCGTTCTCCCAGGCTAGCAGCTCGGGGGCGGCACGGCGAACCGAGGCCGACTGGGTCCTTGACCGGTGCGGCGCCTATCGTGTCCCGCATGAGTGAGACCTCCCCCTCCGGCCTTGCCGAGCAGCCCGACTTCGACGAGATGGCGCGCGACATCGCCGAGGTCCCCGCGGTCGAGGTGATCGTGACGGTCGCCGTCAACCTGATGAGCGCCGCCGCCGTGAAGCTCGGGCTGGCCCCCCATGAAGGGGAGGGTGACAAGTACAAGGACCTGGACGAGGCCCGCAAGCTGGTGACGGCCCTCGCCGGTCTGCTGGACGCCGGCGCGACCGAGATCAGCTCCTTTCACGCGGCGCCGCTGCGCGACGGCCTGAAGTCGCTCCAACTGGCGTTCCGCGAGGCGTCGATCGTGCCGGACGAGCCCGGCCAGGGCCCCGGCGAGAAGTACACCGGGCCCGTGTACGGCTAGGGCTGGCCCAGGGCTGCCCTAGGCCCGGCGCAGCTCATCCGCGTACGTACAGGGGCTCGCCCGGGGGCGTGGTCCCGGCCGGCAGCAACGCCAGGTCGAGGCCGTGCACCAGGCGGGCCCGCAGTGTCTCGTCGGCGGCGAGCCGGCCCGCGACGGCGCGGGCGGCCTCGGCGGGCCGCGCCGCCGGGTCGAGGACCAGGGCGAGCGTGCCGTCGGCCCGGCCGGGACCGAGGTGCGCGCGCAGCACGGCGGTCTCGGCGGCCACCGCGGTCCGCACCGCCTCCAGCACGGCGGGGTCGGCCAGCGGGTCGGCCGTCGTACGCCCCTCGGCCAGCGCGAGCAGTGCGGGTCCGGTCAGTTCGAAGGCCACCGGACCGGACATGTCCAGGACCACCGTGTCGGCCTTCTCGTGCGCTGCGGCCCGCAACGCCTGGTGCAGGGGCACGGCGACGGGGCGGGCGGCCGGGTCCCAGCGGGCCAGCGACTCGGTGGAGGTGAAGGCGGGCAGGGCGGTGCGGGATCCGGCCCGCAGGGTCGGCACGGCCATGTCGCTGGTCTTCTCGCGGCGCAGCCCCCGCTCGTCCTCCTCCACCTCGCCGAGGACGGCCACCACCGGGACGAGCAGCCGCGCTCCCTTGAGCGCCTCCAGGACCGGGCCCACGGCGGTACGGTCCTCGGCCCAGGCGGCGAGCGCGGCGCTCAGCCGGGGGTCGGCGGACCCGTCGTCGTCGGAGAAACCGGGGTCGGGAATGTTCTTCTTCGCCACGGTCCACGACCCTATCGGGGGGAGGTCGCCGGGCCTGTGCGGGGCCCGAATCCCCGCGGTCATGGATTTCACCGGACTCTCAGATCTCGCTGACGGGCTTCTCACCCGCTTCTCACGGCCCGCACAGCCGGCGCCCCGAGCATCGCCGCCATGGAGTCCCCCAGCAGCCACCGGCGCCACCGGTCCCGTCCCCGTGGCCGCCGTCCGAAGGCGCCCGCCGTGCTCGCGGTGCTCGCCGTCGTGGGAGTGATGGCCGGCGGGACGGTGTACGCGAAGGCGCGGGCGCACTCCGGCGGCGGGGACGTATCCTCGGCGGCGTCGCCGTCGGCCTCCTCCCCGGCCCCGGCGGGCGAGGAGGGATCGGTGCGGCCGGTGACGGAACCGACGGTGGACCGGGGCGCGCTGCTGAGCACGGCGATGGCGGCGGTGAGCGTCCCGTCGGGCGCACGGGTGTCGGCGGCGGTGCTCGACCTGGACTCGGGCGAACGCGCCGTCCACGGCGACGCGGCCTTCGACACGGCGAGCATCGTGAAGGTCGACATCCTGGCGGCGCTGCTGCTCCAGGCGCAGGACGCGGGCCGGCGTCTGACCGCCGCGGAACGGGCGTACGCCACGAAGATGATCGAGAACAGCGACAACGACTCGGCGACGGCCCTGTGGCAGGGCATCGGCGGCGCGGACGGGCTCGACGCGGCGAACGAACGCTTCGGGCTCACGGACACGACCGGCGGCGACGGCCCGCTGTGGGGGCTGACCCAGACCACGGCGGCCGATCAACTCACCCTGCTGCGCCAGGTGTTCGGCGACGACTCGGAGCTGAGCGGAACATCGCGGCACTATCTCCAGGGGCTGATGGAGTCCGTCGAGACCGACCAGCGGTGGGGTGTCTCGGCGGCGGCCGACGGCTCCGGGTTCGCCCTGAAGAACGGCTGGCTTGCGCGCAGCACGACCGGGCTGTGGGACGTGAACAGCATCGGGCGTCTCACGGTGGACGGCACCGCGTACCTGGTGGCCGTGCTCTCGCAGGGCACCGCGTCCAAGGCACGCGGCATCGACCTGGTCGAGACGACGGCCCGGGCCGCCCTGTCGGTATTCACCGCACAGCCGGCCACTGCGACGGCGCCCACGGCCTCCTCGACACCGGCGGTCTCACCGACGGACTGATCCGGGGTCAGCGTTCCGTGGGGCGTCTGCCGCGCCACAGGACCACCGCGGCCACCAGGAGCACCCCGCCGGCGCTGCCCGCGAGGGGGCCCGCCCAGTCCGCGGGGTCTCCGGCCCGTTCGGCGGTGTCCGGGCCCGGCCCGAAGTACTTCTCGCCGTAGGCCGCCGAACGCAGCCCCTGTGGCTCGAGCCGGCCGGCCGCGGCGATCGCGGCGGCGGGGCCGATGAAGCCGAAGCCGCGCGAGTCGTCCCGGCCGCCGCTCGGCGCGTCCTGGGCGGTCTCCTCCAGGAGCCGCTTGATCTGGGCCGGGGCCAGGCCCGGGTGGGCCGCCTTGACCAGCGCGACGGCGCCCGAGACGAAGGCGGAGGCGGCGCTGGTCCCCCAGCCCTCGTAGTACCTGCGGTCCGGGTCGGCGATGACGATGTCGACGCCCGGCGCGCTGACCGTGGCGTACCAGCGGCGGGTGGAGAAGGCGGCGCGGGTGCCGTAGCGGTCGACGGCGGTCGCGGCGATCACGCCCGGATAGGCGGCCGGGTAGGAGATGTGGTCGCCCTTGTCGCCGCCGTTGCCGGCGGAGGCGACAACGGCCACGCCCTTGTGCAGGGCGTACTGGACGGCCTCGTCCTCGCTCGGCTCCGGGTGCGCTGAGTCGGAGTCGTCGCCGAGCGAGAGGTTGATCACGTCGGCGCCGTGGTCGGCGGCCCAGCGGATGCCCTCCGCGAGGGCGTTGCCGCGGGTGGAGCGGGCCTTGGCACGGGCCGAGTCGTCGTCCTCAAGGATCACCCGGACGGGCAGGATCCTCGCCTCGGGGGCGATGCCCATGACGCCGTCGGCGTTGCCCGGTCCGTGGCCGTGCGCCGCGATGATGCCGGCCATGGCCGTGCCGTGCTTGGCCCAGGTGGCGTCGCCTGCCTCGGCGCCGAAGCCGACGAAGTCCTTGGTGGGCAGGACGTTGCCGGCGAGGTCGGGGTGCTCGGCGTCGACTCCGGTGTCCAGGACGGCGACCGTGACGCCCTTGCCCTTGGTGGTGCGCCAGGCCTCCTCGGCGTGCAGGGCGGACAGGGCCCACTGCTGGGCGCGTATGCCGTCGGCGTGCGCGACGGTGGACGGCAGGAGGGCGAGTGAGCCGGCGAGCAGCAGGCTCAGTGCGGTGCCGGTCGTGCTCGGGCGGTGGCCGCCCTTCGGTCGCCTCATGAGGGCTTCTCCGTGGCCGGGCTGACGGTCTGGCGCAGGCGCCGTTCGATGCGGTCGGCGAGGCCCTGGGCCTCCTGGCCGAGGCCCGCCTGTGCGGGGGCGGTGGTGGCACCGGACTGCTGGGCGTCCGCGGCGGGCTCGGGCGCGTCGACGGTACGGCCGTCGGCCCAGCCGGAGACGGCGTAGGCGACGACGGGGGCGTCGGTGAGCACCGAGATGGTCCAGGAGGCGCGCTGCTCGTCGCCGAAGTCCGCGGCGACGGTGCCCTTCGCGGCGTACGGGCGGGGCAGCAGATCGGTACGGCGGTCCAGTCGTTCGTCCTTGAAGCGGACGGCGAGGGCGGACATGGCGGCGGTGTCGGCCTTGGTGAACAGCAGACCGACGGTGGTGAGGTGGCTCTGGGTGGCGTCCGTGTACGTGGCCCGCAGCAGTCGTTCGCAGCCGAGCGGGGCGAGGAGCCCCCGCAGCAGCGGGTCGAAGGCGTTCGCGCAGCCGCTGTCCGGGGCGACGGCGATCCGGGTCCAGGTCCGGTCTGCTCCGCCGGGTCCGGCGCCCTTGCCGTCGACGGTGGGCGGGAACAGGTCGTCCACCGGCACGCTGTGCCACAGGTCGCCGGCCGCGGCGAAACCGCTTGTGCCGCCCGCGGCGCCGGCGTCTCCGGTGAGCCAACTCCCGGTCACAGCACCGCCGATCAGCCCGAGGCCGAGGACCAGGCAGGCGGCGGCAGCGGCGGTACGGGGGCGCAGCCGCGCGCCCAGCGGCCGGGGCCGCGCCCGGTCGTCGTACCCCTCGGGCCGGCCGAACGACACGACGGGCCGCTCGCCGCCGGGCGGCCCGAACGCGCTCCACGACAGCGCCGGGTCGGGAGCCACGCCGGATTCCGCCCGCCCCGGCCGCTCGGCACCGGAATCCGGCCCAGCGGCGGGCCGCGACGACACGGCAGCGGAATCGGACCGACCGGCGGGCCGCGGCGACACGGCATCTACCGAAGGCGAGTTGGGCACGGCAGCGGGCTCCGGCCGAGCAGCGGGCCACGGCGGCACGGCGGAATCGGGCCGAGCAGCGGGCCACGGCGGCACGGCATCCGCCGCAGGCGAGTCCGGCACGGCGGCGGAGCCGGGCCGAGCGGTGAACGAGGGCCGCACGGCGGCGGAATCCGGCCGAGTCGCCGGACCCGGCGGCACGGCATCCGCCGCAGGCGAGTCCGGCGCGGCAGCGGAATCCCGCCGAATCGCCGGACCCGGCGGCACGGCGGCAAAACCGGAGCCAGCCCGGACCTCAGACCCAACATCCAACCGACCGGACCGCAGCCACGCACCCCCCGCCGAAGGCGAGTCCGGCACGGCGGCGGAATCCGGCCGAGCGGTGGGCCGCGGTGGTGCGGAGGGGCGCGTGGTGGTGGGCGGTGGCGGGGGGCCCGAGGCGCCGTTCGGGTCGGGCTCGTGCGCGGGTGGCGCCGGCCGTGGCCGGGCTGTCGTCTCCGAGGGTGCCTCGCCGGGAGGGCGGGACGGCACAGGTGGGTGCCCGGGCCGCGGCGGAACGCCGGACCGCCGCGCGAAGAAAGCGCTCCCGCCGACCGAACGCTTGCCGGAGGCTCCCTCGCGCCTCGGACCGGACCCCGCGGTCGGCGGCGCGTCCGGGAAGCGGGCGGAGGCGGGCGGCGGAGGCGAGGACATCGGACCGGCAACCCCGGCCGACGTGACCGAGGGCCCGGCAGCAGGCGAGGCGGGGTCCGGCGCAGGCGCGGTCTCCGCGGGGCTCACGCCACCCGCACCATCGCCCGCACTCACGCGATCACCCATGTGGGCGCCACCGCCGCTCCCGACCGCGTCCCCACGGAGACCGGCGCGGGCGCCACCGCCGCTCCCGACCGCGTCCCCACGGAGACCGGCACGGGCGCCACCGCCGCTCCCGACCGCGTCCCCACGGAGACCGGCACGGGCGCCACCGCCGCTCCCGACCGCGTCCCCACGGAAACCAGCACGGGCGCCACCGCCGCTCCCGACCGCGTCCCCACGGAAACCAGCACGGGCGCCACCCGTGATAACGCCGACGCCCGTGGCCCCACCGCCACCCGCATTCGAGCCACCGCCCGCGTTGCCACCGCCACCCGCATTCGAGCCACCGCCCGCGTTGCCACCGCCACCCGCGTTGCCGGCGCCATACGCGGTCCCGTGGGCATCCCCGTTCGCGGGGGTGGCCGTGTTTCGGTTGTCGCTCGCGTTCGGGGTGGGTTTCGTGGTGTCGGTTCGTTGGGGTTTCTGCTTGTTGCCGGTTTTCGCGGTGCTGTGCTCGCGGGTCTGCGAAAACTCGGGGTTCTCATCGGTCCCGGTGGGCTTCGAAGGGGCCGGGGTGCCCGTGGGAGTGGGGCGCGGGGGGATCGGGGCGTGGCGCGCTTCCGTGCTCATGCACCCCCCGTTTCCTCGTCCCCGGGCCGTCTCCTCGGTACGCGAGTCGTCCTGCACCTCACCCGGGCCCACTGTCGGTCCGTCCCGGGCACGCATACCCGCACGGACGCGACGGCATCCCGGCGCGGTGCCGCGGCCGACGGCGTCGCGTCGTACGTGCGCGTCACTCTACGGGTTGTTCCACGGCGAACGGGAACCAGTCCGCGACGCCGTGGCATCTGCCCGGAACGTCCCCCTACCCTGCGGTAATCCTGTCTGGCAGGCTGCGTCCATGACTGCGCGCGCCGCCGACCGGGCCCGTTACGACCGGGCCACCGCCCATCTCGACGCCCCTGTCGCGATCGTGGACCTGGACGCCTTCGACGCCAACGCGGACGATCTCGTGCGCCGGGCCGGCGGAAAGCCGATCCGGGTGGCCAGCAAGTCCGTGCGCTGTCGCGCCCTGCTGGAACGCGTCCTCGCGAGAGACGGTTTCCAGGGCATCATGTCCTTCACCCTGGCCGAGTCGCTGTGGCTCGCGCGCTCCGGGTTCGACGACGTCCTGCTCGCCTATCCGTCCGCCGACCGGGCCGGTTTCGCCGAGCTGACCGCCCACCCCAAGCCGGCCGCCGCCGTCACCGTCATGATCGACGACCCGGCCCAGCTCGACCTGATCGACGCCTCCCGCGCCGACGGCGGTGAAGTCGTGCGCGTCTGCCTGGAGTTGGACACGTCGCTGCGGCTGCTGGGCGGGCGGCTGCGGGTCGGGGCGCTGCGTTCGCCGCTGCACTCCCCCGGCCAGGTCGCCGAGTTGGCGCGCGCGGTGGTGCGGCGCCCCGGTTTCACACTCGTCGGGATCATGGCGTACGAGGGCCATATCGCCGGCGTGGGCGACCTGCTCGCCGGTCGTCCGCTGCGCTCGCGGGCCATCCGTCTGATGCAGTCGACCGCGCGCCGGGAGCTGGCCGAGCGGCGGGCCGCCGTGGTGCGGGCCGTCCGGGCGGTGGCGCCCGGCCTGGAGTTCGTCAACGGCGGCGGTACGGGCAGCGTGCAGCACACGGCGGCCGAGGACGCCGTCACCGAGGTCGCGGCCGGTTCCGGGCTGTATGTGCCGCGCCTGTTCGACAACTACACGTCGTTCACCGGCCGTCCGGCCGCACTGTTCGCGCTGCCCGTCGTGCGCCGGCCGGGCGTCGGCGTGGTGACGGTGCTCGGCGGGGGCTATCCGGCCTCCGGTGCGGCCGGCGCGGACCGGCTGCCGGTGCCCTGTCTTCCGCAGGGGCTGCGCTACGACCCGCAGGAGGGGCCCGGCGAGGTGCAGACGCCGCTGCTCGGTGCGCCCGCCGACGATCTGCTCGTCGGCGACAAGGTGTGGTTCCGGCACGCCAAGGCCGGTGAGTTGTGCGAACGGTTCGAGGTGCTGCATCTGGTCGAGGGGGACCGGGTGACGGCGGCCGCGCCCACCTACCGGGGCGAGGGCCACACGTTTTTGTGACGGGTCAGTTCGACTCTGTGACGGGTCAGTTCGACGGGCCGAGGCTGCTGCCGACGCCGCCGCCGGTGTCCGCGTCGCCCACCGCCCGGATGCCCCGGGTGATCTCGTCCATGTCGGACAGCGGGGGCCCGTCGGGGCCCGCGTCGAAGACGAAGCGGACGACGACGGGCGCTTCGGTGCCGACGCTGGAGGGGAAGGCCAGCGACTGGACGTAGCCGCCGTGCCCCTTGGCCGTGGTGACCCGCCAGCGCACGTAGTACCCGCTGCGGCCGGCGACGGCGATCTGGCCCGAGGCGACGAGCCGATGGGACGTGATGCCGCCGAAGGGCCGCTGCCCGATGGCGTTCTCCTCGAAGGCGGCGTCCGCGGCGTCGCTGATGTCCTGCTTGGCGAGCGTTTCGGGCGAGGTCTGGCCGGTGGCGCTCGCGGTGCGGGTGCTGACCAGGCCGTGCCGGCACAGGCCGACGCCGGCCGGGCAGTCGTAGGTGCCGTCGGTGGTCATGACGACGTCGTCGTCGGCGACGTACTGCGGGCGCACCCAGCCGTCGGGCAGCGGCAGCGTGATGCCGTTGAGCTGGTCGACGATCCTCCCGGGGTCGTCGGCGGACGGGCCGGAGGCCGACGGCGGTTCGGACGGCGACGGCGAAGCGGGCCGCGGGTCGCTCGTGGTGGGCGTGGCCGCGGTGTTCGCCTCGGTGGACCCGGTGCCCTCGTGGTCCGTGCGGAGCACGAGGGCACCGGTCACGATCGCCGCGACCAGCACGGCGCCCGCGGTGATGAGCGCGACCGCCTTCGCCCGCCGGGAGGCACGGTCCGGGGCCGCCGGCGTCGCCGACGGGACGGGCGCTCCGGGCGCGCGGCGGTGCTCGGTCCAGGCGCTGCCGTCCCACCAGCGTTCCAGCTGCGGGGCGTTGGGGTCGGGGTACCAGCCGGGCGGCGGGGTCATGCTCATCCGGGCACTGTAGGCCGCGCGCCCGATGCGCGTACACGGTGTCCGGCCCGCGGGCGGGCGCGGCCCGGTCAGAGCGGTGTGACGTACGCGCCGGAGATTCCGCCGTCCACCAGGAAGTCGCCGGCGGTGACGAAGGAGGAGTCGTCGCTCGCGAGGAAGGCGACGGCGGCGGCGATCTCCTCGGCCTCGGCGAACCGGCCGAGCGGGATGTGCACCAGGCGGCGGGCGGCGCGCTCCGGGTCCTTGGCGAACAGCTCCCGCAGCAAGGGGGTGTTGACGGGGCCGGGGCACAGCGCGTTGACCCGGATGCCCTCCCGGGCGAACTGCACGCCGAGTTCGCGGGACATGGCGAGCACCCCGCCCTTGGACGCGGTGTAGGAGATCTGCGAGGTGGCCGCGCCCATACGGGCCACGAAGGAGGCGGTGTTGATGATGGATCCCCGGCCCTGGCGGCGCATGTAGGGGATGGCGGCCTTGCAGCACAGGTAGACGGAGGTGAGGTTGACCTCCTGGACGCGTTTCCATGCCTCCAGGCCGGTCTCCAGGATGGAGTCGTCGTCGGGCGGGGAGATGCCGGCGTTGTTGAAGGCGACGTCGACGCTGCCATAGGTGTCGTACGCCGTCTTGAACAGCGCCTCGACCTGCTCGGGGTCGGTGACGTCGACCTTCACGAACAGCCCGCCGACCTCGTCGGCGGCGGCCTTGCCGCGGGTCTCGTCGATGTCGCCGCAGACGACGTGGGCGCCCTCGGAGGCCAGTCGGCGGGCGGTGGCGAGGCCGATGCCGCTGCCCGCTCCGGTGACGACGGCGGTACGGCCAACCAGCCGGCGGCAGATGATCTCAGGGGTCTCGGCGGTCACTGTGCGGGGCCCTCCGTGCTGATGAAGACGTTCTTGGTTTCGGTGAAGGCGGTCAGGGCGTCCGGGCCCAGCTCGCGGCCGAGGCCGGACTGTTTGAAGCCGCCGAACGGGGTCCAGTAGCGGACGCTGGAGTGCGAGTTGACGGACAGATTGCCGGCGCGGACGGCCCGCGAGACGCGCAGGGCGCGGCCGAGGTCCCGGGTCCACAGGGAGCCGGCCAGTCCGTAGGGGGTGTCGTTGGCGAGGCGGACGGCGTCGGCCTCGTCGGTGAAGGGCAGCAGGACGGCGACCGGGCCGAAGATCTCCTCGCGGGCCGCGGCCGAGTCGGGCCGCTCGCCGGTGAGCACGGTCGGCGGGAACCAGTAGCCCGGTCCCTCGGGCGCGGTGCCGCGCAGGGCGGGGGCGTCCGCGGGCACGAAGGACCGTACGCGGTCGCGCTGCCGGGCGGAGATCAGCGGGCCCATACGGGTCTTCGGGTCGGCCGGGTCGCCCACCACGACGGACGCAAGCGCGTCCGCCATCAGCTCGCGGACCTGCTCGTGGACCGGCTCCTGCACCAGGATCCGGGTGCGGGCGCAGCAGTCCTGGCCGGAGTTGTCGAGGAAGGAGAACGGGTCGACGGCGGCCTCGATATCGGCGTCGGCGAAGACGATGTTGGGGCTCTTGCCGCCGAGTTCGAGGGTGACCGGTTTGACCAGGCGGGCGCACCGCTGCATGACCTCGCGGCCGGTGCGGGTGGAGCCGGTGAACACGATCTTCGCCACGTCGGGGTGGTCGACGAGCGCGCGGCCCGCGATGTGCCCGTGCCCGGGCAGCACCTGGAAGAGGTGCTCGGGCAGGCCCGCCGCCAGGGCGAGTTCGGCGAGGCGGAGCGCGGTGAGCGGGGTGGTCTCGGCGGGCTTGAGGACGACGGCGTTGCCCGCGGCGAGGGCGGGGAAGCCGCCCCAGGCCGCGATGGGCATCGGGAAGTTCCAGGGCGCGATGACCCCGACCACGCCCAGCGGCTCCTGGAAGGTGACGTCCCAGCCGCCGGGTACGGGGATCTGCTTGCCGAGCAGGCGCTCGGCGCCGCCGGCCGCGTAAAGCAGCAGGTCGCGGGCGTTGCCGGCCTCCCAGCGCGCGGTGTCGAGCAGATGCCCGGCCTCGCGGACCTCCAGCCGCGCCAGTTCCTCGATGTGGGTGTCGACGGTGTCGGCGAAGCGGCGCAGCAGCCGGGCCCGGTCGGCGGGCGCGAGGGCGGCCCAGCGCCGCTGTGCCGCCGTGGCCCGTACGACGGCGGCGGTGACGTCGGCCGCGGTGGCGGCGGGGACGGTGGCGACGACCTCTTCGGTGGCGGGGTTGCGCACCTGGAGTTCGGGTTCGGTGGACAGCTCGACGTGTGAGTCGTACGAGTCGTACGAGTCGTACGAGTCAGGCCGGTCGGACACGGTGGGCCTCACATGCGTTCGAAGGAGCGGCGCAGTTCCCAGTCGGTGACGGCGGCGTCGAAGGCGTCCAGTTCGACGCGGGCCAGGTTGTGGTAGTGGTCGACGACCTCGTCGCCGAAGGCGGCCCGGGCGATCGGGCTGGCCGTCCAGAGCGCGGCGGCCTCCCGCAGGGTGGTCGGGACGTGTTCGAAGCCGGCGGTGTAGGCGTTGCCCGGGCAGGGCGGTGGCAGTTCCAGCTTCTGCTCGATGCCGTACAGTCCGGCGGCCACCAGGGCGGCGACCGCGAGGTGCGGGTTGACGTCGCCGCCGGGCAGCCGGTTCTCGAAGCGCAGGGAGCGGCCGTGGCCGACGACGCGCAGGGCACAGGTGCGGTTGTCATGGCCCCAGGCGACGGCGGTCGGGGCGAACGAGCCGGGCTGGAACCGCTTGTAGGAGTTGATGTTGGGGGCGTACAGCAGGGCGAAGTCGCGCAGGGCCGCCAGCTGTCCGGCGAGGAAGTGCCGCATGACGTCGGTCATTCCGTCGGGCCCGGCCATCGCGCCTGCGCCGTCGGCGTCGGCGAGCGAGAGATGGATGTGGCAGGAGTTTCCCTCGCGCTCGTTGTACTTGGCCATGAAGGTGATCGACACGCCTTCCTGGGCGGCGATCTCCTTGGCGCCGGTCTTGTACACGGCGTGCTGGTCACAGGTGACCAGGGCCTCGTCGTAGCGGAAGACGATCTCGTGCTGGCCGGGATTGCACTCGCCCTTGGCCGACTCGACGGTGAGCCCGGCGCCGGCCATGTCGTTGCGCAGACGGCGCAGCAGCGGTTCGATGCGGCCGGTGCCGAGGATGGAGTAGTCCACGTTGTACTGGTTGGCCGGGGTCAGTCCGCGGTAGCCCGCGTCCCAGGCCTGCTCGTAAGTGTCCTTGAAGACGATGAACTCCAGCTCGGTGCCGACCTGGGCGGTGTAGCCGAGCCCGGCCAGCCGCTCCAGTTGGCGGCGGAGGATGTGGCGGGGCGCGGCGGCGACCGGGGAGCCGTCCGCCCAGGCGAGGTCGGCGACGACCAGGGCGGTGCCGGGATGCCAGGGGACACGGCGCAGGGTGCTCAGATCGGGGTGCATGGCGAAGTCGCCGTAGCCGCGGTCCCAGGAGGACATGGCGTAGCCGTCGACCGTGTTCATCTCGGTGTCCACGGCGAGCAGGTAGTTGCAGCCCTCGGTGCCGTGGTGCAGGACCTCGTCGAGGAAGAAACGGGCGGCGAACCGCTTGCCCTGGAGTCGCCCTTGCATGTCGGGGAAGGCCAGCACGACAGTGTCGATCTCACCGCTCGCGACGAGGGCGTGCAGTTCCTCGACGCCGAGCGGGGGTGTGCGGTCTGCCACGGCAGAGCCTCCTTCGGCTTTTCGGCCGGCCGGGAGCCATAAGGTATTGCCGAGAACCATTGGTTGGGAAGGGGGCACGACGGGATGGCGCGGGACACGCGGCGGGGACGGCCGGACGACCGGCTCGCGCCGGTGCTGCGGCCGGTGCGGGCGGGCAACGGCTTCGAGGAGGCACTGGAGCAGATCCTGCAGATCATGCGGCTGGGCCTGGTGCCGTGCGGCGAGCGGCTGCCCGCCGAACGGGAGCTGGCGCGGCGGCTCGGGATCAGCCGGGTGACGCTGCGCGAGGTGCTGAAGGTGCTCCAGGACCAGGGGCTCGTGGAGTCACGGCGCGGGCGCTACGGCGGCACATTCGTGCTGCCCCGGAGGAACGCGGGCGGCGAGGACGAGCTGCGGCACCGGATCGCCGCGGTCGACATCGACGATGTGCTCAGGTTCCGGGAGGTGCTGGAGGTGGGCGCGGCGGAACTGTGCGCGGCGCACACGCCGGCCGGCGAGTCCGCAAAGCGGCTGCGGGCGGCACTGGCCCGCACGCATGACGCGCCGCTGGCCGAGTACCGGCGGCTGGACACCCTGCTCCACCTCACCCTGGCCGAGCTGTCCGGCTCGCCGACGCTGGCCGCGCAGTACGCGGCCGTCCGGGCGACCGTCAACGACCTGCTGGACTGCATCCCGCTGCTCGTCCGCAACCTGGAGCACTCCCAGCGCCAGCACACGGCCCTGATCGAGGCGGTCCTGGACGGCGACGCGGACGGCGCCCGGGACATGATGCGAGAACACTGCGCGGGAACAGCGGCCCTCCTACGGGGCTTCCTGACCTGAGCCGACAGACACCGAACAGCCACCCGGGCACCGGCAGACACAAAGCACGCCGAACACAGACGCGCCCCCACAGCCCCGCCCGGCGGGCGCCCGCGGCGCCCCCGCCCGGGAGCGTCCGCCAGGCCCTGATCGCAGGCCCCCATCCCCCACACCCCCGCCGGCACACCCCCGCACACCGCACAAGCCCGCCCGACCGCGCCAGGCCGCCCCGCGGGGCAAGGAGCAGCGCGTCCCCGCAGAGTGCCCCTCCGCGCACACCCGACCCAACCGGCGTCCGCGCGACAGCGTCGGGGGGCTTGCCGGGGGGTGGGTGGTTCACGGTAAAGGTGTGCGTGCTAGCCATTGAGGGGAGCGAAGGAGGGTGCCATGGCGGGTCGGCCGTTGATCGGGGTCAGTACGTATCTGGAGTCCGGGGCGCGCTGGGGGGTGTGGGAGCTGGCGGCGGCGCTGCTGCCGACCGGTTATCCGCGGCTGGTGCAGCGGTCCGGCGGGCTGGCCGCGATGCTGCCGCCGGACGGGCCCGAGCACGCCGCGGCCACCGTGGCACGGCTGGACGCCGTGGTGATCGCGGGCGGCCCGGACGTCGAGCCGGTCCGCTACGGAGCCGTCACCGACCCGCGGACCGGGCCGCCGGACCGGGCCCGCGAGGCCTGGGAACTCGCCCTGATCGACGCCGCGTTGGCCGCGGAGGTGCCGCTGCTCGGGATCTGCCGGGGCATGCAGCTGCTGAACGTCGCGCTCGGCGGCACGCTGGTGCAGCATCTGGACGGGCATGCCGAGGTGCCGGGGGTCTTCGGCCGGCACCCGGTCAAGCCGGTGCCCGGCACGCGGTACGCCGGCATCGTCCCGGAGGAGACCTCCGTACCCACGTTCCACCACCAGGCCGTGGACCGGCTCGGCGACGGGCTCGTGGCATCGGCGTACGCGGCGGACGGCACGGTCGAGGCGATCGAGCCCTCGGCGCCCGGCGGATGGGTGCTGGGGGTGCAGTGGCATCCGGAGATGGGCGAGGACCTGCGGGTGATGCGGGCGCTGGTGGCGGCGGCCGGCTGAGCCCGGCTCAGCCGCGGGTCAGCGACAGCAGTTCCCGGGCCGGGCCCGTCGGCCGGTGCCCGGTCCGCCAGACCGCGCGCAGGTCACGGCCGAGGGACATGTCCCGTACGGGGATACGGACCAGGCGGCGCAGGCCGAGTTCCTCCCGTACCGCCAGTTCGCTCAGGACCGCGGGCCCGGCGCCGCTGACCGCGGAGGCCTTGACCGCCGTGGTGGAGGACAGCTCGATCAGCGGGCGGGCCGGCCCGCCCAGGGCGGCGTCCAGGACCTGGCGGGTGCCCGAACCGCGTTCGCGCAGGATCAGCGGGGTGCCGGCCAGCTCGTCCGCGGTCAGGGGGCTGCGGCGGCGGGCCCAGGGGTGCGCGGGTGCGGTGACGACGATCAGGTGGTCGTGCGCGATGACCGCCGAGTCCAGTCCGGCGGGGACCGTGAGCCCCTCCACGAAGCCGAGGTCCGCCTCGTCCGCGAGCAGCCGTTCGGCCACCGCCGTCGAGTTCCCGGCCAGCAGGGAGACCGCCGTGTCCGGGCGTCCCGCGCGCAGGGCGAGCAGCCAGCCCGGCAGCAGATACTCGGCGATGGTCATGCTGGCCGCCACCCGCAGCCGCGAGTCGCGCCGGTCCCGCAGCGCCTGCGCGCCCGCGTCGAAGGTCTCGGCCGCCTCCACGATCCGCCGCGCCCAGTCGGTCACCAGCGCCCCGGCGTCGGTGAGCCGGGAGCCGCGTGGCGAGCGGTCCACCAGGGCCACGCCCAGCTGCCGCTCCATGGAGCGGATCCGGCTGCTGGCCGCCGGCTGGGTGACGCCCACCTCCCGGGCCGCGGCGCCGAGGCTGCCGGTGCGCGCCACCGCCAGCAGCAGTTCCAGCGCGCCGAGATCGGGAACCCGATGGGCCAGCGATCCCGGCCCGCGCCGCTCCTCCGCCTCACTCATAAAACCAGCTTATGCCCTGATGGATTTGGCGCTGCTGTGGCCGGCGTTCGCGGCGGCCCATGCGGCGTGGGCCGGGCGGCGCGGCATGGGGTTCCCGATGACCCGGTGGGGTTCACGCTGGGCACGTGTGTCACCGGTGCCGCGGCGCCGGCCCGGCCCACCGGGCTGGCCGCCTCCGGCTGGCTGACGGCCGGCCGGTACGGGTGCCGGTCGCCGCCTGGGCGGGCGCCGCCGTGGGCACGGTGCGCGGGCTGCTCAGCGGTGAGCTGCCCGCAGCGCCCCGGACAACACCCGGGGCGCCTCGGCCAGCGACGGGCCGTACCACGTCAGGTGCCGTCCGCTGATCAGGGCGCAGGGCAGTTCCGGGAAGGCCTCGGGGCCGTCGTCGGCCGTGAAGCGGTACGGCTCGTCGGGCAGCACGACGAGGTCGGGCGCGGCGGCCCGCAGTTCGTCCAGCGGGATCCGCGGATAGCGGTCGGGGTGCCCGGCATGGATGTTGTCCACGCCGAGGCGGGCGAGCACGTCGCCGGCGAAGGTGTCCCGGCCGAGCACCATCCACGGCCGTCGCCAGACCGGTACGACCGCCGTCACGCGCGGCGCGGGCACCGGCAGAGCGGACCAGATGTCCTCGGCCTCGTCCAGCCAGCGTGGCCGGGCCGTGGCGCCGCACGCGGTCAGCACGCGGGCCAGTTCCCCGAAGGCCTGCGGTACATCGCGCACCTCGGTGACCAGCACGGTGAGGCCCGCGGCGCGCAGCGCGTCCAGGTCGGGGCCGCGGTTCTCCTCCTCGTTGGCGATCACCAGGTCGGGGGCGAGGGCCACGATCCGGTCCACCCGCGGGTTCTTGGTGCCGCCGACGCGGGTGACGGGCAGGCCGGCCGGGCGGACGCACCAGTCGGTGGCGCCGACCAGGACACCGGGGACGGTCTCGGCGACCGCCTCGGTGAGGGACGGGACAAGGGAGACGACCCGCATCATCCGCTCCGCGGGAAGAACACGCAGACAGGGGGCACGGGGAACCGCACGCCCAGGAGGGACACGGGAAAGCGCACGCCTTGGAGGGGCAGGGGCAACCATGCGCCCGGGAGCCACACGGGAAAGCGCCCGCCCGGAAGAGGCGCGAGGGAGGGCACGCCCGGAAGCGGCACGGAGAAGCGCATGCTCGGAAGAGACCGGGAGCAGCGCGCGCTCAGCAGGGCCAAGGGGAAGGGCCCGCCCGGAAGCAACCCGAGCAACCACGCGCCCAGGAGCCACACGGGAAAGCGCCCGTCCGGAAGAGGCCCGGGAAAGCGCATGCTCGGAAGAGACCGGGAGCAGCGCGCGCTCAGGAGGGGCACGGGGAAGGGCCCGCCCGGAAGCAACCCGAGCAACCACGCGCCCAGGAGCCACACGGGAAAGCGCCCGCCCGGAAGCGGCGCGAGGGAGGGCACGCCCGGAAGCGGCACGGAGAAACGCGCCCCCGGAAGAGACCGGGAGTAGCGCGCGCTCAGCAGGGGCACGGAGAAACGCGAGCCCAGGAGCGGCATGGGCAACCGTGTGCTCAGGAAGGCCACGGGGAACCGCTCGTCCGGGAGCGGCATGGGGATGCGTGGGCCCAGCCGCGGCGCTGCCGCAGCAGGCGGGCGCAGGGTCATGTGCCGGGCCGTGGCGGAGGTCATCCGGCCTGGTCAGCGGGGCCGGTCGTGGACGGCCTCGATGTGCTCGGCCACCGCGACGACGATCACGCGGGTGTCGGGCACCGTGGCGCGCCAGCGGTGGCGCACCCCGCCCGTGAGGTAGAGGGTGTCGCCGCGGCCCAGGCGGTAGGCGCGGCCCTCGGCCTCTATCTCCACCGCGCCGTCGGCGACGTACAGCAACTCGTCGTTGCGGTGCTGGAATTCGCGGCCCGCGTCATGGTCGCCGGTGAACTCGGAGGCGTGCAACTGGTGGTGACCGCGCACCAGCGAGCGCACCCGGGGTGCGAAGTCGCTCTCGACGACCTCGCCGCGTACGACGTCGACACTGCACGCCGGGTCGGCGGCGGCGAGGAGTTCGACGGCCGTGGTGCGCAGCGCGTCGGCGACCTTCTCCAGGGAGCCGGTGCTGGGGCGTGCCCGGTCGTTCTCGATCTGACTCAGGAAGGGCACGGACAGGCCGCTGCGCTCCGCCACGACGGCGAGGGTCAGCTCCAGCGCGCGGCGCCGCCGCCGGACGGCCGCGCCCACTCGGACAGGCTGTTGTTCCTTGTGGTCGCCCATCGCTCCGGCTCCCTCCTCCGCTCGTCGTGCCACCGCCCTCGGCGCCCGACGCAGGGCCCCGTCGCCCTGAAGGGTTCTCTGTACCCTACGCATGTTCGGCGAACCGTTTCATGCGGCCGTCACATCCACGTAAACGTCGGTGAGCACGACCCTCACGGTTCGCGCCAGTGGGCGGGCGGTCCGCCGATCGGTCCGGCCGACCACGGGACGGTGGGCCCATGGCGACCAGCTCCCGGGGTCGTGGCGCAACCGCTGACCCTCGATCAGCACGGGATCGCGCCCCTTATCTTCAATGCGCCGGAGGCTCCCGGTGTTCCCGGCCCGCACCCGGATCCGCACCGTGCGGCGGAGTCGCTGGTCAGGCGGGTGCGGCGGGTGGCGAAACGGGTGCGGGCCGGGCCAGGGCGGCGACCGCCCGAACGACCGGGCGGGGGCGCGGTCCGCCGTATGCGCGGTCGACGGCCCGGCGGGCGGTGGGCGCGGGCTCGGGCGGGGCCGTGGCGCTCCGTGGTTGGCCGGATCCTTCCCGTGGACGGCGGCAGCACGGCGGGCCGGCGCCGAGGGGCTGGAGAACGGGAGCCAACGGGAGAAGCAGAACGGGCGGAGCGGTGGCCACGCCTTTCGACGCGACCACCGCTCCCTGCGCCGGCGGGCCTCAGGCCACGGGTGCCAGCTTGTCCTCAAGACCCGGCTGGGCGTCCAGCCACTGCCGTGCGGACGCCTTCTCGTGCCCGGCGCCGCCCTTCTGTATCGCGACCTCCAGGGAGGCGAGCTGCTCCTCGGTGAGCTTGAAGTTCTTCAGCCAGCCGGACAGCTCGGGGAAGTCCTGGCTGAACGTCTTCTTGCCGACCATGTGGATCCGCTCGCCCTTGCCCCAGGCGCCCTCAGGATCCTGGAGCTTCTTCAGGTCGTACTTCCCGTACGCCCAGTGCGGCGACCACAACGTCACCACCACCGGCTCACGCTTCTTGATCGACCGGTCCAGCTCCGCCAGCATCGACGACGTACTCGACGACACCACCTTGTACTCACCCTCAAGCCCATAGGCCTTCAGGACCTTGCTGTTCAGCGTCGCCATCTCCCCGGCACTCGCCTCAATACCGATGATCTTCCCGCCGAACCTCTTCCCCTGACCCTTCAGATCGGCCAGCGAATCGATCCCCTTCACATACGAGGGAACCGTCAACTCCAACGACGTCGGCCCGTACCACGACCCCAGATCCTCCAACCGCGAACCGTACTTGTCCCAGTACGCCTTGTGCGTCGTCGGCAGCCACGCGTCCAGCTGGACGTCCATCTGGCCGGAGGCGAGGGAGCTGTAGAGCGGGCCAGGGTCCAGCTGTTTGAGGGTCGGCTTGTAGCCGCGGTCCTCCAGGATATTCTGCCAGAGATAGGTGCCGGCGATGGCCTCGTCCCACGGGAAGTAGCCCATGTCGACGGTCTTGCCCGCGTCCTTGCCCTGCTTCTTGGCGCCGCCGCCGGGGACGGGGGCGAACTGGTCGACCAGGCCGGGGCTCTTCTTCAGCCAGGCGCGCACGCCGTCCTGCTCATGGCCCTGGCCGGCGTCCCGGATGGCGTTCTCCAGACCGGTCAGCTGTTGCTCGGTGAGCTTGAAGTCCTTCAGCCACTGCGCGGCGACCGGGTCGTCGGAGCTGAAGCCCTTGCGGGCGACGGTGTGGATCCCCTCGCCCTTGCCCCAGGCACCCTCAGGATCTTGGAGCTTCTTCAGGTCGTACTTCCCGTACGCCCAGTGCGGCGACCACAACGTCACCACCACCGGCTCACGCTTCTTGATCGACCGGTCCAGCTCCGCCAGCATCGACGACGTACTCGACGACACCACCTTGTACTCACCCTCCAGCCCATAAGCCTTCAGGACCTTGCTGTTCAGCGTCGCCATCTCCCCGGCACTCGCCTCAATACCGATGATCTTCCCGCCGAACCTCTTCCCCTGACCCTTCAGATCGGCCAGCGAATCGATCCCCTTCACATACGAGGGAACCGTCAACTCCAACGACGTCGGCCCGTACCACGACCCCAGATCCTCCAACCGCGAACCGTACTTGTCCCAGTACGCCTTGTGCGTCGTCGGCAGCCAGGCGTCGGTCTGGAAGTCGAGATCGCCGCGGGCCACGCCGGAGTAGAGCGGGCCGGGGTCGAGCTGCTTGACGTCGGTCTCGTAGCCGCGCTGCTCCAGCAGTTCCTTCCACAGATATGTGGTGGCGGTGCCCTCGTCCCAGGGGATGTAACCGATGCTGATCCGCTTGCCCTTGCCGATGTCGGTGCTCGCACCGGCCTGGGCGTCATCGGAGCCGACCAGGTTCAGGCCGCCCGCGACCAGCGCGAGCACGACGACACCGACGACCGCGACCGCGCCGGCCGGCCGGTAGTGGGCGAACCGTGCGCGACCCACCAGGGCCGAGACCTTGACCGCCGCGCGCCGGCCCAGCGGGGAGACCCGCTCGCCCAGGGCGCCGGTCATACGGTCCAGGTACATGGCGAGGATGACCACCGCCACCCCGCTCTCGGCGGCAAGACCCACCTTGAGCTGGGTGATCGCGGAGTACACCTGCTCGCCGAGGCCGCCGGCACCGGCCATGCCGCCGATGACCACCATCGACAGGGCCAGCATGATGACCTGGTTGACGCCGGCCATGATGGTCGGCAGGGCCAGCGGCAGCTGGACGCGCAGCAGGATGTCGCGCGGGGTGGTGCCGAACGCCTCGGCGGCCTCCACGAGTTCACCGTCGACCTGACGGATGCCGAGTTCGGTCATCCGGACGCCCGGCGGCATCGCGAAGATGATCGTCGCGAGCAGACCCGGGGTCGTGCCGACGCCGAAGAACATCACGCCGGGGATGAGGTAGATGAACGCCGGCATGGTCTGCATGACGTCCAGCACCGGCCGCAGCTGGGCACTGACGCGCCTGCTGCGCGCGGCCCAGACGCCGAGCGGAATGGCGATCACGACGGTGATGACCGCGGCCACGAGCACCAGGGACAGGGTGTCCATGGCGTCGTCCCACAGCCCCAGCGAGTCGATGAGCGCGAGCCCCACGAAGGCGAGGACGCCCGGCAGCAGACCGCGCAGCCAGGCGGCGATCATGGCGAGGATGCCGGCCAGCAGCAGCGGTTCGCCGCCGCTGAGGACGGTGTCCACAGCGCTGTACATGCCGTCGAGCACGGCGTTGACGATGTCGAAGACCCAGGTCAGATGAGACTGCAACCAGTCGACCGCGGTCTCCACCCAGTCGCCGAAGTGGATCCTAGGCACCGGCGGCCGCCTTCCCGTCGCGCGGACGGCAGGGCGCGGGTTCGCCCTGCTCGTCACCGAGGAATCCGACGAGGCGCTGCCACGGGACGACGCCGACGAGGACACGGTCGTGGTCGACGACGGCGACCGGGTGGTTCACACGGGCGCTGATCGCGCACAGCTCGGCGAACGGCGTGTGCGGGGTGGCGGTCTCGCAGTCGCAGTCGGCCTCGTCGCCCCGGACGTCGGTGTCCATGACGGCGGCGGCGGTCAGCACGCGGACGCGGTCGACGTCCTTGGTGAACGAGGCGACGTAGTCGTCGGCGGGGCGGACGAGGATGTCCTCCGCGGCGCCCACCTGGGCGATCCTTCCGTCGCGCATCACGGCGATCCGGTCGCCCAGGCGCATGGCCTCGTTGAGGTCGTGGGTGATGAAGACGATCGTCTTCTTCAGGCTCTTCTGCAGCTCCAGCAGCTGGTCCTGCATGTCACGGCGGATGAGCGGGTCAAGCGCGCTGAACGACTCGTCCATGAGCAGCAGATCGGCGTCCGTGGCGAGGGCGCGGGCCAGGCCCACGCGCTGCTGCATGCCGCCGGACAGCTCGTCGGGCCAGGACTTCTCCCAGCCGGCCAGGCCGCACAGGGCGAGCGCCTCGTCGGCGCGACGATCGCGCTCGGCGCGGGGCACGCCCTGCACGCACAGGCCGTAGGCGGCGTTGTCGCGGACGCTGCGGTGCGGGAACAGCGCGAAGTGCTGGAAGACCATGCTGATCTTGCGTGAGCGCAGTTCGCGCAGTGCGCCGTCGGGCAGCGAGGTCAGGTCCTGGCCGTCGAACCTGACGCGGCCCGCGGTGGGCTCCGACAGGCCGTTGAGCATGCGCAGCAGGGTGGACTTGCCGGATCCGGACAGCCCCATCACAACGAAGATCTCGCCGGGTTCCACCTGGAAGGAGGCGTCGATGACCGCGGCGGTGGTGCCGTCGGCGCGCAACTCCTCCCGGCCGGCGCCCTGCCGGAGTCGCTCCACTGCATCGTCGGGTCGTCTTCCGAACACCTTGTAGAGATGTTCGGCCTCTAGCCTGGGTGACACGCGTACCTCTCGTCTCGGGGGCGGGCAACAGAGGCCGCGCCTGCCCCGATCCGAGGAGGGCAAACGCCCTGGTGACCCACTTCACACCCCGGGTGGCGGGGCCGTCGCCGCTGGTCACGGGCGGGTGTCGGTGCCGTACGGCATGATGCGGGGCGTGACCGGACGACTCATGCTCCTCGACACCGCCTCGCTGTACTTCCGTGCGTACTTCGGTGTGCCCGACTCCGTGAAGGCGCCGGACGGCACGCCGGTGAACGCCGTGCGCGGGCTGCTGGACTTCATCGACCGGCTGGTGCGGGACCACCGGCCCGACCGGCTGGTGGCCTGCATGGACGCCGACTGGCGGCCCGCGTGGCGGGTCCGGCTCATCCCCACGTACAAGGCGCACCGGGTCGCCGAGGAGCATGCCCAGGGCCCGGACACGGAGGAGGTGCCGGACACGCTCTCCTGGCAGGTGCCGGTCATCGAGGAGGTGCTGGACGCGCTCGGCATCGCCCGGGTGGGCGTCGCCGAGTACGAGGCGGACGATGTGATCGGCACGTTCACCGCGCGCGCCGAGGGCCCGGTCGACATCGTCACCGGCGACCGTGACCTGTACCAGCTGGTGGACGACGCGCGCGGGGTGCGGGTGCTGTACCCGCTGAAGGGAGTGGGCACGCTCCAGCTCACGGACGAGGCCGTGCTGCGCGGGAAGTACGGCGTCGACGGCCGGGGGTACGCGGATCTGGCGCTGCTGCGGGGCGACCCGAGCGACGGGCTGCCCGGGGTGCCGGGCATCGGTGAGAAGACGGCGGCGAAGCTGCTCGCCGCGTTCGGCGACCTGGCCGGGATCATGGCGGCGGTCGACGACCCGAAGGCCGGGCTGACCCCGTCGCAGCGCAAGCGTCTGGACGAGGCCAGAGCGTATGTCGCGGTCGCCCCGGAGGTCGTCCGGGTCGCCGCCGACGTGCCACTGCCGAACGTCGACACGGCGCTGCCGCGCACCCCGCGCGACCCGGCGGGCCTGGAGGCGCTGACGGCACGCTGGGGACTGGGCGGGTCGTTGCAACGGCTCCTCGCCACGCTCGCCGGGTGAGCGGCGTCCCGGCCGGTGTCCCCGCCCGGAGTTCCGGTCGTGTTCCTGCCTGCCGGTCCGTGTTCCTGTCGGCCGCAAGGGCGTGGTGCTAACTTAGGTAAACCTAAGGAAGTCACATGGAGGCAGCCATGGCAGAACGTCCGGCACGGAGGCCGCGAAAGCCTCGCTCCGCGCAGGTCATCCGCACCGAGCGGCTGACCCCCCATATGCAGCGGGTCGTGCTCGGCGGTGCGGGGCTGGCGGATTTCGCGGCGGACACCTGCACCGACCACTATGTGAAACTGCTGTTCCCTGTGGGGGGCGCGACCTATCCGGAGCCCTTCGACCTGGAGCGGATCCGTGCGGAGTTCCCCCGTGAGCAGTGGCCGGTGACCCGGACGTACACGGTGCGTGACTGGGATGCCGAGCACCGGGAGCTGACCCTGGACTTCGTGGTGCACGGCGACGAGGGCCTGGCCGGTCCCTGGGCGCGACGTGTGCGGCCCGGCGAGACCGTGTGGTTCATGGGCCCCGGCGGCGCCTACGCGCCCGACGCGAGCGCCGACTGGCATCTGCTGGCCGGCGACGAGAGCGCGCTGCCCGCGATCGCCCGCGCTCTGGAGACGCTGCCTGCCGGTGCCCGGGCCCATGCCTTCGTGGAGGTGTCCGGGCCGCAGGAGGAGCAGAAGATCGACTCCGATGTGGCCGTCGTCTGGCTGCACCGCGGGGACCGGCCGGTCGGCGACGCCCTGGTCGAGGCCGTGCGGGCGCTGGAGTTCCCGGCGGGCCGGGTGCACGCGTTCGTGCACGGCGAGGCGGGCTTCGTGAAGGAGCTGCGTCGGCTGTTGCGGGTCGAGTACGCGATTGCCCGCGAGGACCTGTCGATCTCCGGCTACTGGCGGCTGGGGCACGACGAGGACGGCTGGCAGGCGTCCAAGCGGGAGTGGAACGCCCGCGTCGAGGCAGAACAGGAGGGCCCCGCCGCCGCGTGAGGACCGACGCCGCCTGAGGGCCGACGCCACGTGAGGCCCGACGCCGCCCGAGGGCCGCCGCCGCCTGAGGGCCGCCGCCGCGTGAGCACCGACCCCGCGTGAGGACCGGGCCCTGCGGCCGGCTGAGCCCGGCAACCGCCCCACCGGCACCTCTCCCCCGTTATGTCTTCTGCGGTCCTGCAAGAGGGCCGCCGGCCTCCGGGCCCGGCATGACTGTGTCATGCGCGCACGGGCGCCGAGGCATCCCGACGTGGGCGCGGGACGGACACCGGGCCTCGGCGGCGCGCGAGCGGCGGTCGCGGCCGCCCCGGTACCGGCCGGGGCCGCCGGCCTTCGCATGGCGGCCCAGGCCGTCGGACGCCCGCGGGCGGCGCCCCGTACGCTGGGCCGTGATGAGACGAAGGACCCGTACCCCGCCCGCTCCGCTGCCCGCGCGCGACGGCGTGGATCCCGTGCGGGTGCGACTGCCCGCCGAGGGACCTTGGGAAACGGTGCGCGCGCATCTCGTGGCGCGGCTGTCCGGGGCGCCGCCCGGCATGGTCGACGGGATGCTGGCGGCAGGCCGGATCGTAGGGGCCGACGGGCGGGCGGTCACGCCGGACGATCCGTACGTGCCCGGCATGTACGTGTGGTTCCACCGGGAGCTGCCCGCCGAGGTGCCCGTGCCGTTCGACCTGGAGGTCGTCTACCGGGACACGCACCTGGTCGTCGCCGACAAGCCGCACTTCCTCGCCACAACCCCGCGCGGCGGCCATGTCGTTCAGACGGCGCTGACGCGGCTGCGCCGGGAACTGGGCGTTCCCACGCTGTCCCCGGCGCACCGCCTGGACCGACTCACGGCGGGACTGGTGCTGTTCACGGTGCGGCCCGAGGAGCGCGGCGCCTACCAGTCGCTGTTCCGCGACCGGCTGGTACACAAGGAGTACGAGGCCGTCGCGCCGTACGATCCCGCGCTCACCCTGCCCCGGACGGTGCGCAGCCGGATCCTGAAGGAACGTGGGGTGCCGGCCGCCCGGCAAGTCCCGGGCGAGCCGAACGCGGTGACCCACGTCGAACTGGCCGACGTCCGGGAGCGCGACGCGCTGGCCCGCTACCGGCTGACCCCGCGCACCGGGCAGACGCATCAGCTGCGGGTGCACATGAACGCCCTGGGCGTGCCGATCCTCGGCGATCCGCTGTATCCGGTGGTGACCGGACCCGGGCCGGCCGGTGACTTCCGACGACCGTTGCAACTGCTGGCCCGGCAGCTGGAGTTCGCCGATCCGATCACCGGGACGGAGCACCGCTTCCACAGCGATCGGACGCTTATGGCCTGGTCCGCGTACCCGGAATGGGCCGCGAGCTGACCCGTTCGGTTCACGCCCCGAAGACGAAGAACGAAGGGGCGCGCAGAACTGCGCGAGCAACCACACACCACCCGCACCCACCCCCGGCAGCCACGCCCCCGAAGGGGCGCGCGGGGAACTGCGCGAGCGGCCAAGGCCGACCCGCGCCCGCCGGCCGAACCGTCACCCCACCGACGAGTAGGCCACCACACCCCGCAGCAACTGCTCCACCGCCTTACGCGCACTCTTGGCCACGGTCGAGCCCTCCGCAGGCGCCGCCGCCGAGATCTGCCCGAGCACATCGATCACCTGCTTGCACCACCGCACAAAGTCCCCGGCCGGCATCTCCGCCTCACGCAGCACCTCGTCCAGGCCCGTACCGGAAGCCCACATATAGGCGGCCCAGGCGAAACCGAGATCGGGTTCGCGCTGCCCCACCCCCTCGGTCTGAGTGATCCGGAACTCCTCCTCCAGAGCGTCGAGCCGCCCCCAGATACGGACCATCTCACCGAGCGCGGCCTTGGCCCGGCCCGAGGGCACCCGGGGCGCCAGCGCATCGTCGCCGACCCGCGCCTCGTACACCAACGCCGAGACACAGGCCGCGAGTTCGGCGGGTCCCAGCCCCTCCCAGACCCGCTCACGCAGACACTCGCTGGCCAGCAGGTCGAGTTCGCCGTACAGCCGGGCGAGCCGTTTGCCGTGTTCGGTGACCTCGTCGCCCCGCAGGTAGTCGAGTTCGGTCAGCAGCGCCACGATCCGGTCGAAGGTCCGCGCGATCGTGTTCGTACGCCCCTCGATACGGCGCTCCAACTGCGAGGTGTCGCGCAGCAGCCGGTGGTAGCGCTCCGCCCAACGGGCGTGGTCCTCACGGTCGTTGCAGCCATGGCAGGGGTGCGCGCGAAGCGCGGTGCGCAGCCGGGCGATCTCCCGGTCGTCGGCGGCCTGCGCACGCTTCTTGCGGTGCCGCTCCGGCGGAATGTGCCCGGCCTTGCTGCGCAGCGCGGACGCCAGGTCCCGACGGGACTGCGGCGAGCGCGGGTTGAACGTCTTCGGGATGCGCATCCGCTCCAACGGCTCGACCGGCACCGGGAAGTCGATCGACGCCAGCCGCTTGACCTGCCGTTCGGCGGTGAGGACGAGGGGGCGGGGCCCGTCGTGGTACTCGAAGCCGCGGTGGCCGTTGGAGCGCCCGGCGGGCAGGCCGGGGTCGAGCACCAGGGCCAGGCCCGCGAACTTGCCGGTGGGCACATGGATGACGTCGCCGGGCCGGAGCTTCTCCAGGGCGACGGCGGCCTCGGCACGCCGCTGGGCCGCACCCTGCCGGGCCAGTTCGTTCTCCCGGTCCTTCAGTTCGCGGCGCAGACGCGCGTATTCCTCGAAGTCGCCGAGGTGGCAGGTCATGGACTGCTTGTAGCCCGAAAGACCTTCCTCGTTGCGCTGCACCTGCCGGGAGATCCCGACGACCGACCGGTCCGCCTGGAACTGCGCGAAGGAGGTCTCCAGCAGTTCACGTGAGCGGTGCCTGCCGAACTGCTCGACCAGGTTGACCGCCATGTTGTACGACGGCTTGAAGCTGGAACGCAGCGGATAGGTGCGGGTACCCGCCAGGCCCGCGAGGTGTTCGGGGCTCATGCCGCGCTGCCACAGCACCACCGCATGGCCCTCGACGTCGATGCCGCGCCGGCCGGCCCGCCCGGTGAGCTGTGTGTACTCGCCGGGGGTGATGTCGGCGTGCTGCTCGCCGTTCCATTTGACGAGCTTTTCCAGCACCACCGAGCGAGCCGGCATGTTGATGCCGAGCGCCAGGGTCTCGGTGGCGAAGACGGCCTTCACCAGGCCGCGCACGAACAGTTCCTCGACGACCTCCTTGAAGGTGGGGAGCATGCCCGCGTGGTGGGCGGCGATGCCCCGCTCCAGGCCCTCCAGCCATTCGTAGTAGCCGAGGACGTGCAGGTCTTCGCGGGGGATGGAGGCGGTGCGCTCCTCCACGAGGTCGCGCACCCGCTGCCGGGCCTCCTCGTCGTTGAGCCGCAGTCCCGCGTACAGGCACTGCTGGACGGCGGACTCGCAGGCGGCCCGGCTGAAGATGAAGGTGATGGCGGGCAACAGGCCCTCGGAGTCGAGCCGTTCGATGACCTCGGGGCGGCCCGGCGTCCACACCCGGGAGCGCTGGCGCCGCTCGCGTTCGCGGTCCGCCTCGCGCATCGCACGGCCGCGTCTGCGGTCCTGGTAGGAGGGCCGGCCGGCCTCCGTTCGGGCGAGCCGGGCGAGGTCGGGGTTGACCGCCTTCTTGTGGCCCTCGCCCTCCTCGAACAGGTCGTACATCCGGCGGCCGGCGAGCACATGCTGGAACAGCGGCACCGGCCGGTGCTCGGAGACGATCACCTCGGTGTCGCCGCGTACGGTGTCCAGCCAGTCGCCGAACTCCTCGGCGTTGGAGACGGTCGCCGACAGCGAGACCAGGGTGACCGACTCGGGGAGGTGGATGATGACCTCCTCCCACACCGCGCCGCGGAAGCGGTCGGAGAGGTAGTGCACCTCGTCCATGACGACATGGCCGAGGCCGAGCAGGGTCCGGGAGCCCGCGTACAGCATGTTGCGCAGCACCTCGGTGGTCATCACGACCACCGGGGCATCGGAGTTGACGCTGTTGTCTCCGGTGAGCAGGCCCACCTTGTCGGGGCCGTAGCGGCGGCACAGGTCGGCGTACTTCTGGTTGGACAGCGCCTTGATGGGTGTCGTGTAGAAGCACTTCTTGCCCTGGCGCAGCGCGAGGTGGACGGCGAACTCGCCCACGATGGTCTTCCCTGAGCCGGTGGGGGCGGCCACCAGCACGCCCTTTCCCGCCTCAAGCGCCTGGCAGGCCTCGATCTGGAAGGGGTCGAGGCCGAAGTCGTACATCTCGCGGAAGGATGCGAGCGCGGTGGCCTGCTCGGCTGCCCGTCGGCGGGCTGCCGCATACCGCTCGGCCGGTGAGAGGTCCTCTGTCATCGTGCTTTCGAGCGTACCGGGCGGCACTGACAACAGGACGATCATTATCCGGAAAGCGGGATGTACGCCGGGCGCACCCAGACGCCGCGCACGCGGCTGCCCGCGCCGTTGCGGGCGCGGGCACCTCACCGGTCGTGGGGCGCGAACGCTCAGGTCACGTCGTCGTAGCCGTTGACCCGGTCCGTGCTGGACTGCTCGGGCAGCGCCCGGCTGGCGGAGACCGTCTCGATCTCGCCGATGTCCTCGGGCGTCAGATCCAGCTCGGAGGCCTCGTCGTCGGCGGGGCCCGCGGCGTCGCGCCGCCGCCTGCGCCGGTCGTTGAGCAGGGAGAAGGCGACCGCGATGAAGTACAGCACGCAGATCGGCCCGGCGAGCGACAGCATGGAGACGGGGTCGGTGCTGGGCGTGGCCACGGCCGCGAAGACGGTGATGCCCATGATCATGGCCCGCCACCAGCCGAGCATGCGCTTGCCGCTGAGCGCGCCGGTCAGATTGAGCATGATCAGCAGCAGGGGCAGCTCGAAGGAGAGACCGAAGACGACCACCATGCGTGTGACGAGTTGCAGCAGGTCGTCCAGCGGCAGCAGGTTGTCCACGCCATGCGGTGTGAACTGCATCAGCACCTGTGCCGTGGTGGGCAGCACCCGGTAGGCGAAGTACGCTCCGCCGAGGAACAGCGGGGCACCGGTGCCGACGAACGCGTAGGCGTACTTCTTCTCGTGCCCGTGCAGGCCGGGCGCGACGAACCCCCACAGCTGGTAGAGCCAGATCGGCGAGGCGAGCACGACGCCCGCCATCAAGGAGACCTGAAGGGCCAGCGTGAACGGGGCGAGCAGGCCGTTGATAGTGATCCGCGCGCACTGCTGGCCGTCGTCGCTGGACCGGGCCAGTTCCTCGAAGGTCTTCCCGCAGCCGACCGAGTCGAGGATCGGCTTGGTGAGGAAGTTGATGATGTCGTTGTAGAAGAAGGCGGCGACGACCGTGACGACGACGATGGCCAGAATCGCCTTCGCGAGCCGGTTGCGCAGCTCACGAAGATGATCCGCAAGGGGCATCCGCCCCTCGGGATCCTTCTCCTTCTTGCGGGCAGGCTTGGGCAACCCACGTCCTCATCTCGTGCGGCGGGCCGGGAACTTCCGGCCCTGCGTCAGCGCTTGGTGGTGTCCGACGGCTCGGTGACCGGCCGCGAGCTGGTCACGTCGCCGGGGGCAGCCTGAATGGTGCGCTGGGACGAGGACTGCTCCTCGGAGCTGGGGGCCTGCGCGGAGGCGGCGGTGTTGTTGCCGCCGTCCTCCTTCATCGCCTTGGCCTCGCTCTTGAGGATGCGGGCGGACTTCCCGAGCGAGCGGGCCATGTCCGGAAGCTTCTTCGCGCCGAACAGCAGGACGATGACGACGAGGATGAGAATGATCTCGGGGGCTCCGAGCCTTCCGAACATAAGTCTTTACCTTCTCACCGAGGCGGCTGGGTGGGATGCTGTCCGCCCCTTCGGACATCTGCCCGAAGGACCGTGCTGGCAGCGATCGTAACGCTCAGGGGTGAACGCGAGGCAATCCCTGTGCGTACTCCCGGTCCGCGGTACGGGCCTCGTTCTGCGCACCGCGATCAGCAGCGTACCCGCCGCAGCGGGCAGCGTGACAGGGCGAAGTGACACATAACGCGTCCGGTCCGTGCAGTCACAGGCGTTCACCATGGTCCTCACAGCGCGTCGGCGGCGCGGGACGCGCTCACCGCGGCCCGCTCCAGATCCTCGGCCGCGCGGCCGATCCGGCGCGCGGAGTCCTCGACCTGCCGTCCCAGGCGCCGCGCCTCCACGAAGACCCGCACGGCGAGCACACCGAGGACGGCCAGACCCAGAAAACCCACGGCCACCGCGAACATCGCCCAGAACATGCCGTCGAGCCTAGACCGTGGGGTGCAGCCGCAGTGTCTTGACCCCGCCGTCGGTCAGCAGCTCGACGATGCGTTCCCCGGCGGGCTTGCGGACCAGCACCCCGCAGTCGGGGCAGGTGAAGGAGTAGAACGTCGTACGGCTGGTGGCGCCGACGGCGAGCCGCAGGGCGCCGGCGGACAGCTCGAAACGGCCCCGGCACTGCGGGCAGCCCGCCCTGAACACCACGGGAACCACTCTTCGCATCCCCGCGAAGGCGGCCGCGACCGTCATCTCCCCCGCGTCGGACACCGCAGACTCGCTCAAAGCCCTCGCTCCTCACTTCGTGATAGGTCGCCTTCGGGGCACACCCGCAGATGACGCGGGCACCGCGCCCGGCCGCCGCCCACCGGCCCCGCGGCACCGGGCGGACACCCGCGGCTCGCTACGCCCTGTCGTACAGCCCGTCGCGCTCCGCGCGCGTCACCTCACGCGGCGCGCCCGGCGCCGCCTCCGCCCCGTCGTCCCCGTCGTACCCGGCGAGCGCCGCACGGGCGGCCCACCGGGCGCTGTCGGCCAGCTCGGGCGGCGAGACGATCCGGCCGTCACGGCCGAGCCGCAGCGCCAGACGTCTGAGCGAGGCCGGATCGGGGGTGCGCACGGTGATACGCAGCCCGCCGTCGGCAAGCTCATCGGCGCTGTCGTGCGGGTAGTACTCGGCGACCCAGCGGCCGCCCGGGCCGACCTCGACGACGACCTCCGGGTCCTCGGCGGCCGGCTGCACCAGCCCCTCCGACAGATCCCGCAGCTCGATCTCCGGCGGCGCCGACGGCTCGTCGAGGATCTTGATCTCGGCGACCCGGTCCAGCCGGAACGTGCGGCGCGCCTCCGAGCGGCGGCACCACGCCTCCACATAGGTGTGGCCGACACTGACCAGACGGATGGGGTCGATCTCACGCTCGGTGACCTCGTCACGGGCGGGAGAGTAGTAGCGGATCCACAGGCGGCGCCGCTCGGAGATGGCCCGGTCGACGTCCGCGAAGACACCGCCCTCCGACTCGAAG
This sequence comes from Streptomyces sp. NPDC001508, assembly GCF_040298665.1. Classification (NCBI taxonomy): domain Bacteria; kingdom Bacillati; phylum Actinomycetota; class Actinomycetes; order Kitasatosporales; family Streptomycetaceae; genus Streptomyces; species Streptomyces sp. NPDC001508. Next base: position 166,045 of record NZ_JBEPAP010000005.1, on the reverse strand, counting down.
GTCACCGACAGCCGCGAACTGGCACCCGCCGCATCACCGGCGGCGCCCTCCACCTTCGCGGTGGCCCGCAACAGCGCCTGCCGGTCACTCTCCCGCAGACCCGGCAGGGTGGCCACGGCGCGCGCGGCCACCAGCAGCGCGGTCGCCTCGTCCGCGGCCAGCCTCAGCGGCTCCGCCGCGTCCGCGCCCAGCGCGGCCGGATTGTGCCACCAGATGCGCTCGCCGTCCGTGTCGATGTCCAGCAGATCACCGCCGCGGAAGCTGGTGCCGCACATCGGCAGCACATCGAGGTCCGAGACCAGCTCGTCCTCCGTGACGCCGAAGGCACGCGCCACATCGGCGACCCGGGCACCGGGGCGCTCCCGCAGATACGTCACCAGGGAGAGCATCCGCCGGGTCTGATCGATGGCGTTCACGGGCCTGACCGGTTTGCCTGCCACTGTTACGCTCCGCTCCCCCTCAGCCCTTGGCCACGGCACGCAGCCGGTCCACCACGTCGGCCCGCAGCTCGGCCGGCTCCAGGACCACCACATCGGGCCCGAACTCCACCAGCCAGGCGTCCAGACCGTGCCCGTACGGAATCTCCAACTCGTCCCAGCCGTCCCCGAGTTCCCGGACCGCGGTGGCTTTCGCCCGAAGGGGGTAGCCTGCGCCGGAACGCAACCGGATCAGCGCCGAACGGTCCGCGATCTCACCCGCCCAGCTCGCGACGGTCTCGCGCACGGTGACGACATCGGGCACCGCAGCGGTGAAGGCGCTCCCGCGGGAACGGACCCGGCCGGTGATCCGGGACAGCCGGAACACCCGCTCGGCACACCGGTCACGGTCCCAGCCCGCCAGATACCAGTGGCCGCGCCAGCACTCCAGCGCCCACGGCTCGACATGCCGGGTCTCGGGACGGGCCGCGCTGGCCTTGCGATAGTCGAACACCACCGGACGGCGGTCACGGCAGGCCAGCATCAACGGCTCGAAAGCGGCCTCGTGCACCGGGATACGCGGCTCCAGCGCGCCATGCGCCTCGTACGGGTCGACACCCTCGGGCAGCCCGGCCGCGCGCAGCTTCTGCAGGGCGCCGCTGGCCGCGCCGGCCAGCCGGGCCTGCTGCCACACCTTGGCGGCCAGCCCCAGCGCGGCGGCCTCCTCCGCGTCCAGCGTGATGGGCGGCAGCCGGTTGCTGTCCCGGCGGGCGAGATAGCCGACCTCGCCGTCGAGGTTCTCGACGGTCTCGATGACCAGGCCGAGTTCCCGCAGGTCGTCCTTGTCGCGCTCGAACATCCGGCTGAAGGAGTCGTCGCCGCCGGCCGTGCCCTTCCCCGGCCCGAAAGCCTCGACATACGCCTCGATGGACTCCCGCAGCTCACGCTTGCTGAGCGGCCGCCGCGTCCCGAGCAGACACAGCGCCAGATTCATCAGCCGCTCGGCCTTGGCAATGGCCATCGACGCCCTTCGCCTTCCCTATGGTGCTTACGATCGTCGACCGTACCGCTCCACGGTGGCGCGGCAAAAGCCGAGGGCCCGTGCCCGGGCGGGCACGGGCCCCGGAATGACCGGGTCCGATCAGACCCCGACCAGGTCACAGACGAAGATCAGCGTCTCGCCGGGGGCGATCCGGCCGCCGCCCGCGCCACGGTCGCCATAGGCCAGGTGCGCCGGAATGGTCAGCTGACGACGGCCGCCGACCTTCATGCCCTGCACACCCCGGTCCCAGCCCGCGATGACCTGACCGGCACCCAACTGGAACTTCAGCGGCGTACCGCGGTTCCAGGACGCGTCGAACTCCTCACCCGTGGAGAAGGCCACGCCCACATAGTGGACGGAGACGGTGTCGCCGGCCTTGGCCTCCGGACCGTCGCCCTGCCAGATGTCCTTGATCTCAAGGTCCGCCGGCGGCTCGCCGCCCGGGAAGTCGACCTCGGGCTTCTCGATGCTCACGTCTCTAGCTCCTGCTTGTGTACGACACGAAACGCCGACAGTCTTTCATCCCCCGCCCCCGCACGCCCGCGACGGGCGGGCGCGTCCCGACGCCCATGTCCTTACATCGCCGCCAGGATGTCGACGGAGAACACCAGCGTCGAACCCTTCTTGATGACATCGCCGCTCGGCGGCGTGTCACCGTAGGCCAGGTCCGGCGGCACCACGACAAGGACCCGGCTGCCGACCTTCTTACCGGTCAGGCCCTGCGACAGCCCCTTGACGACCTGCTGCATCTGCTGCAAGGAGAACTGGCTCAGCCGGCCCGAGCCATACGTCTGCTCGAAGGTCTTGCCACCGTCCCAGACCACACCCCGGAACTGGCACAGGATCGTCTGGTCCGCCTTCAACGCGGCGCCATCGCCCTCCAGGACGTACTCGGACACCAGCCGGCCCGGCGCCGCCGACTTCGGGATGTCCACGGAAGGCGCGTTGCCGTCCGTGTTCGTACCGACCTTCGGCAGGGCGGCATCGGTCTGCGGAACCTCCTTGCCCCGCGCCGAACTCTTGGAGTTGAACACATCCACCAGGTCGACGACGAACACCAGGGTGTCCGTGCCCTTGATCCCGGCCTGCGCATTGCCCGACGCGCCGTAACCCCAGGTCGGCGGCACCGCCATCAGAACCCGGCTGCCGACCTTCTTACCCGTCAGGGCATACCGCCAGCCGTCGATGACACTGCCCTCGGCCAACTGCAGCACCAGCGGGCTCTTGCGGTCGTAGGAATTGTCGAAGACCTTCGCCGACTTCCAGATCTGCCCCAGATAGTGCGCCTGCACGAAGTCGTTCTCCGCGACCGTCCGGCCGCCGCCCGCGATCACCGTCTTCACCGCGAGGTCCTTCGACGGCTCCCCGGACCCCTTGGCCACGGTCGGTTTCTCACCGAACTTCGCACCCGCGGTGATCGCCGGCAGCGGCCCCTCCACGATCTTCGGCGGCGGCACCGACGAAGCCGAGCCGGACGGAGACGCGCTCGCCTTGCTGGAGTCCGACTTGCCGTCGCCGCACCCGGCGAGCGTGACCAGTCCTGCGGGTACGGCAGCGAAGAGGAGTGAACGTCGGCGCACGGTGGGGGCCTCATAATCAATCGATCTTGCGGATGGCGTGCCCGCGCAACTCTACGGCGTGCGAAGGGCGCCGTACGGGAAACGTACGGCGCCCGTGTGGCGTTATCCCCGGATCCCCCCGTCCGAGCGAACTCGAACAGGGGAACACCGCAACACCCCGCTCACATGCCGGCAATGAGCTTCTCCACCCGGTCGTCCACCGAACGGAACGGGTCCTTGCACAACACCGTCCGCTGCGCCTGGTCATTGAGCTTCAGATGCACCCAGTCGACCGTGAAATCACGGCGCTGCTCCTGCGCCCGCCGGATGAAGTCACCACGCAGCCGGGCCCGAGTCGTCTGCGGAGGAACCGACTTGCCCTCGAAGATCTTCAAGTCATTGCAGATCCGGGCGGCTTGACCCTTCTTCTCCAGCAGGTAGTACAGACCACGACGCCGGTGAATGTCGTGGTAGGCGAGGTCTATCTGCGCGACCCGCGGATGCGACATGGTCATGTTGTGCTTGGCCCGGTACCGCTCGATGAGCTTGTACTTCATCACCCAGTCGATCTCGGTGGCGATCCGGTCCAGATCCTCCGACTCGATCGAGTCGAGCGTACGACCCCACAGCTCCAGCACCTGCTCCACCGTGCCGGTGCGGATACCACGGCGCTCGCAGAAGTCCACGGCCTTCTCGTAGTACTCGCGCTGCACCTCCAGCGCGGAAGCCTCCCGCCCGCTGGCCAGACGCACCTTGCGCCGGCCCGTGATGTCATGACTGACCTCACGGATCGCCCGGATCGGGTTCTCCAAGGTCAGGTCACGCATCACCGTGCCCGCCTCGATCATGCGCAGCACCAGGTCGGTGGCCCCGACCTTGAGCAGCATCGTCGTCTCCGACATGTTCGAGTCGCCCACGATGACATGCAGCCGGCGGTAACGCTCCGCGTCCGCGTGCGGCTCGTCCCGCGTGTTGATGATGGGCCGGGAGCGCGTCGTCGCCGAGGACACGCCCTCCCAGATGTGCTCCGCCCGCTGGCTCACGCAGTACACCGCGCCGCGCGGCGTCTGCAGCACCTTCCCCGCACCGCACAGCAGCTGCCGGGTCACCAGGAACGGAATGAGGATGTCGGCGAGCCGGGAGAACTCCCCGTGCCGCGCCACCAGATAGTTCTCGTGGCAACCGTAGGAGTTGCCCGCCGAGTCCGTGTTGTTCTTGAAGAGGTAGACGTCGCCCGCGATTCCCTCCTCGTGCAGGCGTCGTTCCGCGTCCACCAGAAGCCCTTCGAGAATGCGCTCGCCGGCCTTGTCGTGGGTGACCAGTTCGATCACGTTGTCACACTCGGGTGTCGCATATTCCGGATGTGACCCCACATCGAGATAGAGGCGGGCACCGTTGCGCAGAAAGACATTGCTGCTACGGCCCCATGACACGACACGGCGGAAGAGGTACCGCGCCACCTCGTCAGGCGACAGGCGGCGCTGTCCCCTGAACGTGCACGTGACGCCGTACTCGTTCTCCAGCCCGAAAATGCGGCGGTCCATGACTGAACATTACGCCCGATCCCCTGAACTGAAACGGGGTTCGACAGCACGATTTGGATCATTTTCCGCTGACCCCGCAACCACCGCCCGCCGACCGGGAACTGCGAGGACCCGCCCCGTGGCCAGCAACACCAGCAGGGACACGGCCCCCGCGGCACCCGGAACCGCGAACCCCCACAGCGCGCCACCCGCCTCGACCACCGGACCCGCCAGGCCCGTTCCCACCGACGCGCCCACGGTGAACGTCGTCACAAGCCACGAGAACGCCTCGGTGACCGTACCGCTCGGCGCATGCCGGTCGACGATGACGAACGCACAGGCGATCGACGGCGCCAGGAACACCCCGGCGACCGCGGTGAGCAACACCATCGCCACCGCACCCGGCATCAGCGTCAACGGCAGATAACACAACGCCAGAAGCGCCACCAGCCCCCGCAGTCGCCGCTCCGGCACCCCCCTCCACCGCCGCGCCCCGTACACCGTGCCGCCGGCCAGCGCGCCGAGCCCGAGAGCCGCCATCAGCCAGCCGTACACCGCGTCACCGCCGTGGTCATCGGCATAGGGCACCGAGGCCACCGTGATGGAGCCGAGCGCGATACCCACGAACAGGAACGCGCCGAGCAGCGCCAGCAGCCCCGGCGAGCGCAGCGGGCCCAGCCAGTGCGCCTCCCGCGGCGCGGAACGCCACGCGCGCGAAGGCGGCGACAGCACCACCGACAGCGCCCCGAGCACGCCCACGACGTTCAGCACCAGCAGGGCCGCCCGCTCCGACCACACCGACACGCACACCGTGACCAGCAGCGGACCGACGGTGAACATGACCTCCTGGGCGACCGCGTCCATGGCGTACGCGGTGTGCACCTGCTCCTCGCGGCGCAGAACCGACGGCCACAGGGCCCGCAGACCGCCCTCCAAAGGAGGCGCGAACAGGCCCGCGGCCCCCACGGCGGCACAGGCCAGCGGCAGCGGGTCCGTGCCACAGAGGGCGAAGACCGCCATCGACAGCGCCGCGAGCACCGCCGCGGGCAACTGGATCCGAGGCTGCCCGTACAGGTCGACCAGCCGCCCCAGGACCGGCTGCCCGACGGCGTTGGCCACGCCGTAGACCGCGGCCAACGCCCCCGCGAGGCTGTAGCCGCCGCCCTCCGCACGCACGAACAGCACCAGCGCGATCGCGGCCGTCGCGTTCGGCAGCCGGCCCACCAGCGTGCCCGCCAGCAGCCGGGCCGCATGCCTCGCCCTGAGGATCTCCAGGTATCCCGCGGCCATCTCCAGCCCTCCACCGGCTCGCCCGAGGTCGGTCGTCACCCTCAGGTGTTACGTATAACGCCGGGGTCATACGTACCATGTGCGCTGTTCTCACGTCCAGACGAAGGAGCGCACCCACGGTGCCACCCAGCAGCACGCGCCCCACAAGCCGTGACGTCGCCCAGGCCGCCGGCGTCTCCCAGGCAACCGTCTCCCTCGTCCTCGGCGACAAATGGCACGGCCGGGTCTCGGCCACCACCGCACAACGAGTCCGCGACGCCGCACACGACCTCCGCTACCGCCCCAACCTCGCCGCCCGCAACCTCCGCCTCGGCCGCACCCGCACGGTCCTCCTCGTCGTCCCCGCCCTCACCACCGAATTCTTCGCCGGTGTCTACACCGGAGCCGCCCGCATCGCCGCCCGACACGGCTTCGGCGTCGTCCTCTACCCCTCACCGGAAGGCGTCGGCCCGGCCCGCGACCCCTTCGCCTCCGCACAAGCCGCACTGGACGGAGTCATCGCCTCCTCCATGGCCGCCGACGCACTCACCGCCATCCGCGGCGACCAACTCCCCCTCGTCATGCTCGACAGCGACCCGGCCGGCAGCCTGGGCGCCGCCACCGTCAACCTCGACATCGCCGACGGCGTCCGCCAGATCACCGAACACCTCCTCGCACTCGGCCACCGCAGCTTCCTGCACCTCGCCGCGGACGTACCCTCCTGGACCTTCCACGTACGCGCCCACGAACTCGCCACCCGCCTCACAGCCGTCCCCGGCACCACCGTACGGACCATCCACACACCCCTGTCCATCGAGGACGCCACAACCGCCACCCACGCCGCCCTCGCCACCCCCGGACCCCACCCCACCGCCCTCGTCTGCGACGACGACATTCTCGCCGCCGGCGCCTACAAAGCACTGCGCCGCCGAGGACTCCACGTACCCACCGACATCTCGGTCACCGGCCTCGACGACCTCACCCTGGCCACCGCCGTCGACCCCGAACTGACCACCGTACGACTCGACGCGGAACAGTTCGGCGAACGCGGCATGCAAGCCCTCCTGGACGTCCTGGAGGGCCGCCGACCGGACCGGACCGACATCCCCGTACACCTGGTGGTACGCGGCTCCACAGCGCCACCCAGGCCCCACTGACGGCCACCTGGCGGACACAACGCCGCGCCCCGGACGGCGAGGCCGACCGGGGCGCGCAAGGCTGACGAAGCAGACCCGGACCCTACTCGTCCCCAGGGCCCTCCGCCTCGGCACCCTCGGCGCTCTCCGCCTCCGTGCCCGCACCATCCCCGGCCAGCAGCCGCGACAACTGCCGGCCCACGATGCGCTTGAACTTGCGCTGCTGCGGTCGCGTCCGATCCAGCACGGCGACCTCCAAACGCTCCGCCGGGATCTCCCGCTCGCTGCCGTTCGTGTCCCGGGACAGGGCCTGCACCGCCAGCTTCAGCGCCTCCGCAAGACTCATCCCGTCACGGTGCCGCTGATCCAGGAAGCCACTGATCTGCTCGGCGTTTCCGCCCACCGCGACCGAGCCGTGCTCATCCACGATCGACCCGTCATGCGGCAGCCGATAGATCTGATCACCCTCCGGGGTCTCCCCGACCTCGGCCACCACCAACTCCACCTCGTACGGCTTCTCAGCCGCACTGGAGAAGATCGTGCCCAGCGTCTGGGCATACACATTGGCCAGACCCCGGGCGGTCACATCATCCCGGTCATAGGTGTAGCCACGCAGATCGGCATAGCGCACACCGCCGATACGAAGGTTCTCGTACTCGTTGTACTTGCCGGCGGCGGCGAAACCGATCCGGTCATAGATCTCGCTGAACTTGTGCAGCGCACGGGACGGGTTCTCACCGACGAACACGATGCCGTCGGCATACTGCAGCACGACCAGGCTGCGGCCACGGGCGATGCCCTTGCGGGCGTACTCCGCCCGGTCGGCCATCGCCTGCTGAGGTGAGACATAGAACGGCGTCGACACCGGTTATCCGTCCCTTTCTGTCGAAGTCACTGGACCACCTGGCAAAGAAACAGCCGGCTACAGCAGCGCGGCCCGCGGGCCGTCCGGCTGCTCCAGACGCCGCTCCAGGATCGAACGGGCGATCTCGGAGGACTCCTCCTCGGTGAGCCGGCGGAAGCCGTCCTCGGTGATCACGGTGACGATCGGATAGATCCGGCGCGCGACATCGGGACCGCCGGTCGCCGAGTCGTCGTCGGCCGCGTCATACAGGGCCTGCACCACGAGGGTCGTGGCCTGCTCCTCGGTCAGACCGTCATGGAACAGCTTCTTCATCGCACCCCGCGCGAAGACCGAGCCGGAACCCGTCGCGGCGAAGTTGTGCTCCTCGGAGCGGCCCCCGGTGACGTCGTAGGAGAAGATCCGGCCCCTGTCACGGTCCACGTCATAACCGGCGAAGAGCGGCACTACGGCCAGCCCCTGCATCGCCATGCCCAGATTGGACCGGATCATCGTCGACAGCCGGTTCGCCTTGCCCTCCAGCGACAGCTGGGCGCCCTCGACCTTCTCGAAATGCTCCAGCTCCAACTGGAAGAGCTTGACCATCTCGACGGCCAGACCCGCGGTACCGGCGATCCCGACGGCCGAGTACTCGTCGGCGGGGAAGACCTTCTCGATGTCGCGCTGAGCGATCACATTGCCCATCGTGGCCCGGCGGTCACCGGCCAGCACCACGCCGCCCGGGAAGGTCACGGCCACGATCGTCGTCCCGTGCGGCGCCTCGATCACCCCCTGCGTGGGCGGCAGCTGCCGCCTGCCCGGCAGCAGGTCCGGCTGGTGATCGGCGAGAAAGTCCATGAAGGAGGAGGACCCAGGCGTCAGGAAGGCAGCTGGTAGACGCCCGGTGCTACGAGTGTTGGCTTCCACGCGTTTCCTTCCACGTATGCAGCAGCCCGCCTTATGGCCTCGGGCTGATCCTTGAACTGCCCCAGTGCAGCGTTGCAGCTGAAGCACAGTACGCCACGGACCCTACCCGTCTCATGACAGTGATCCACATGCGCGGGTCGAGCCGCCAGGCATATACAGCAGACGCCTCCTTGAGCGGCGATCAACTCGTCGCGCTCGGCTTCGGTGAGGCCGTACTGACGCTTCAAGTGACCCTGCCGCCCCTGCGCGGCCTTGCATGCCTTGCAACGGGTCGACAACCCATCAGAGGCGGTTGCGTTGCGATGCCACTCGCTGTGGGGCTTGACCTCGCCGCATGTGCGACAGAGCTTGTGCCCGGGCGGGACATCCACCTTCTCCCGGACGGGCTTGCCCATGGCCTCCCGGCGGCGCCGGTAGTGCGCGGCGCCGTACTCCGCCACGCACTTCCGGCAGTGCACCTGGAGGCCATCACGCCGGTTCCTGTCCCGCGCGAACGCCTCACAAGGCAGATCCCGCCCACATTTCCTGCATCGCTTCGCGTTTGGGTCCTCAGCCACCCAACTCCCCCGCAACCTTCAATTCGAAGGAAAAGTGACTGATTCCCCTCTACTGACCGCCTTTCTGCACGAAGCTTCGCACGAAATCCTCGGCATTTTCCTCAAGTACGTCGTCGATCTCATCCAGTACCGAGTCGACGTCGTCGCTCAGCTTCTCGTGTCGTTCCTTGAGCTCGTCGGTGGCCTGCGCGTCCTGCGCCTGCTCCTCGACCTCTTCGGTAGAGCGCGTGGCCTTCTGCTGGCCGCCGCCGGTGTCCTTGGTCGCCATAACCCTCACCCCGCTCAGTTCGCCCGACATGGTCGGCAGGTCGGCATTCCTGCCGATCGGTGATGATCAGACCCTACAAGCCGGGTCCGACATCGGCCCCGCAGTTTCTCCAACGTACGGGGGCCACCTCGATGATTCCCGGGCGCCGGGATTTCCACCCCGGACGCCCGGTGCGGGCCGCCGGCCCGTTCAGCCGCCGGACAGGACTCTGACCAGGTCTTCCGCCGTGCGGCAGCGGTCCAGCAGCTCCTTGACGTGATTTCGCGTTCCGCGAAGCGGTTCCAGGGTTGGAACGCGTTGGAGGGAGTCCCGGCCGGGCAGATCGAAGATCACCGAGTCCCAGGAGGCGGCCGCCACATCGTCCGCGTACTGCTCCAGGCACCGGCCCCGGAAGTAGGCGCGGGTGTCCTCCGGCGGCTTTGTGCGGGCGCGTTCGACCTCGGTCTCGGTCAGCAGCCGCTTCATGCGTCCGCGGCCCACCAGGCGGTTGTAGAGGCCCTTCTCGGCACGTACGTCCGCGTACTGGAGGTCCACCAGGTGCAGCCGGGCGGCGTCCCAGTCCAGGCTGTCGCGGCGGCGGTAGCCCTCCATGAGTTCACGCTTGGCGACCCAGTCCAGTTCGCCCGCGAGGCTCATGGGGTCGTGTTCCAGGCGGTTGAGGGTGTCTTCCCAGCGGACCAGGACGTCCTTGGTCTGTTCGTCGGCGTCCGCGCCATGGCGTTCTTCGACGTACTTGCGGGCCAGTTCGTAGTACTCCATCTGGAGCTGGACCGCGGTGAGTGTGCGGCCGCTGCGGAGGGTGACCTGGCGCTTGAGGGTGGGGTCGTGGGAGACCTGGTGGAGGGTGCGTACGGGCTGGTCCACGGCCAGGTCGACGGCGATGAAGCCGTCTTCGATCATGGACAGGACCAGGGCTGTCGTGCCCAGTTTCAGATAGGTGGAGATCTCGGAGAGGTTGGCGTCGCCGATGATCACGTGGAGGCGCCGGTATTTCTCGGCGTCGGCGTGCGGCTCGTCGCGGGTATTGATGATGGGGCGTTTGAGGGTGGTCTCCAGGCCGACCTCGACCTCGAAGTAGTCGGCGCGCTGGCTGAGCTGGAAGCCGTGTTCGTGGCCGTCCTGGCCGATGCCGACGCGGCCGGCTCCGGCGAAGACCTGCCGGGAGACGAAGAAGGGTGTGAGGTGGCGCACGATGTCCGAGAAGGGGGTCTCCCGCTTCATCAGGTAGTTCTCGTGCGTGCCGTAGGAGGCGCCCTTGTTGTCGGTGTTGTTCTTGTACAGGTGGATGGGCTGGGCGCCGGGGAGCTGGGCGGCTCGTTCGGCGGCCTCGGCCATGATCCGTTCGCCGGCCTTGTCCCAGAGGACGGCGTCGCGCGGGTTGGTGACCTCGGGTGCGCTGTATTCGGGGTGTGCGTGGTCGACGTAGAGGCGAGCGCCGTTGGTGAGGATGACGTTGGCGAGGCCGATGTCCTCGTCGGTGAGCTGGCTGGCGTCGGCGGCTTCGCGGGCGAGGTCGAACCCTCGTGCGTCGCGCAGCGGGTTCTCCTCCTCGAAGTCCCAGCGGGCTCGGCGGGCCCGGTGCATCGCTGCCGCGTAGGCGTTCACGATCTGGGATGAGGTGAGCATGGCATTGGCATTGGGGTGGCCGGGGACGGAGATGCCGTACTCCGTCTCGATGCCCATTACTCGCCGTACGGTCATGCGGCCCTCCTTGCCCGGCGGCGTCCTCGGTCGTGGGCGCCGCTCAAGTACCGCTGGCGCTCCGGTGCGTGTGCGGTGCCCGTCCCCGCACTGCGCGACTCGGCGGTACCGAAGAGCCTAGAACGCCTTTGCGCTGGTGGGGAGATCATTTGCGTCATTGCCTGCTCCGGCGTGGCCTGGAAAACAGTCGGCTGCGGGTACCCGGTGGGGGCACCCGCAGCCGCCCTGTCTTTACAGGTACTGTCCGGTGTTCGCCACCGTGTCGATGGAGCGTCCGGTGTCTGCGCCCTGCTTTCCGGTGATGAGGGTGCGGATGTAGACGATCCTTTCACCCTTCTTGCCGGAGATGCGGGCCCAGTCGTCCGGGTTCGTGGTGTTGGGCAGGTCTTCATTCTCCTTGAACTCGTCCACGCATGCCTGGAGGAGGTGGGAGACCCTGAGGCCCTTCTGGTTGTGTTCGAGGAATTCCTTGATCGCCATTTTCTTGGCGCGTCCGACGATGTTCTCGATCATCGCTCCGGAGTTGAAGTCCTTGAAGTAGAGGACTTCCTTGTCGCCGTTGGCGTAGGTGACCTCCAGGAAGCGGTTCTCCTCGGATTCGGCGTACATGTGCTCGACCGCGGTCTGGATCATGCTCTGGACCGTGGTGGCCTTGTCGCCTTCGTGTTCTCCGAGGTCGTCCGCGTGCAGTGGCAGGCGTTCGGTGAGGTACTTCCCGAAGATGTCCTTGGCCGCTTCGGCGTCCGGACGCTCGATCTTGATCTTCACGTCGAGCCGGCCGGGGCGCAGGATGGCGGGGTCGATCATGTCCTCGCGGTTGGAGGCTCCGATGACCACGACGTTCTGCAGGCCTTCGACACCGTCGATCTCGGCGAGCAGCTGGGGGACGATGGTGTTTTCCACGTCGGAGCTGACGCCGGAGCCGCGGGTGCGGAAGAGTGATTCCATCTCGTCGAAGAAGACGATCACGGGGGTGCCTTCGCTGGCTTTCTCCCGTGCGCGCTGGAAGACGAGGCGGATCTGCCGCTCGGTCTCGCCGACGTACTTGTTGAGCAGTTCGGGGCCCTTGATGTTCAGGAAGAAGCTCTTGCCCGCGGCCTGGCCGGTGACCTCGGCGACCTTCTTGGCCAGCGAGTTGGCGACGGCTTTGGCGATGAGCGTCTTGCCGCATCCGGGGGGTCCGTAGAGCAGGACGCCCTTGGGCGGGCGCAGCTCGTGCTCCTTGAAGAGGTCGGGGTAGAGGTAGGGCAGCTCGACCGCGTCGCGGATGGCCTCGATCTGGTTGCCGAGGCCGCCGATCTGCTCGTACCCGATGTCGGGTACCTCTTCGAGGACGAGTTCCTCGACCTCGCTCTTGGGGACCACTTCGTAGACGTAGCCGGAGCGGGGTTCGAGCAGCAGGGCGTCGCCGGGGCGGATGGTGACGTCCAGCAGCGGCTCGGCGAGCCGTACCACCCGTTCCTCGTCGGTGTGCCCGAGCACCAGGGCGCGCTCGCCGTCCTCCAGGATTTCCTTGAGGGTGACGATGTCCCCGACGCGCTCGAACTCCATGGCTTCGACCACGTTGAGCGCTTCGTTGAGCATGACTTCCTGGCCGCGCCGCAGGATGTCGAGGTCGACGCTCGGGCTGACGTTCACCCGGAGCTTGCGGCCGCCGGTGAAGATGTCGGCGGTGCCGTCCTCGTTCGCCTGTAGGAAGACTCCGAAGCCGGCCGGTGGCTGGGCGAGCCGGTCGACCTCTTCTTTGAGGGCCACGATCTGGTCGCGGGCCTCGCGGAGTGTGTTGGCGAGTCGCTCGTTCTGTGCGGACACGCCGGCCAGGTTGGTCTGCAGCTCGACGATCCGCTCTTCGAGAATCCTCGTGTGTCGCGGAGAGTCGGCGAGCTTGCGTCGCAGGACGGCGATCTCCTGCTCAAGGTAGGCGATCTGCCCGGCCGGGTCCTCGGACCCTCGTCCCGGGCGGATGCCGCGGTTCATGTCGTCGTCGTGGGCTGCCACGGTCCTCACCTCCTCCAAGGGGAGCTGGACGCTTCCAGACCCTACCTGGGTGGGTGTCGATTGAAACCCCTAGATCACAAAGACTGTCAAGGTGTGTCCGATCTTCACCCTTGCGCTCTCCCTCACGCCAGGGGAATACCCACCGAACACGGTTGGGAAGCCGCCGCGGGTAGGGTCGTGGGGTTCAACACCCGTCAGAGCTGGCCGGATTCCCGTCGGCTCGGTCCGTGAACGGCAGGAGGGATGACTGTGCGGCAGGAGGTCCTGAGCGGTGATGAGTCGCTGGAGGTCTGGATCGACCAGGATCTGTGTACGGGGGACGGGATCTGCGCCCAGTACGCGCCGGAGGTGTTCGAGCTGGACATCGACGGGCTGGCATATGTGAAGGGGGCGGACGATGTGCTGTTGCAGGCCAAGGGGGCTGTGGCTGCGGTGCCGTTGCCGCTTGTCGCCGATGTGGTGGACTCGGCGCGGGAGTGTCCGGGTGAGTGCATCCATGTGCGTCGGATTTCGGACAGGGTCGAGGTGTACGGGCCGGACTCGGAGTGATGTCGGGGTCACCCCGCGTGATCTGTGTCTGATTTCTCACATTCCCACCGGGACGAGGTGTTTCATACGCTGTGGGCGGCCGCCGGTGTGGAGCGGATGAACGCGCTGCCGTTCCACTGCCACTTGGCGGGCGTCTTCACGTCGGGGCAGCAACTCGGTACGTCGGCCGTGGAGTAGCCGAGGAGGGTCGCGGTGACCGCGCCGGAGCGCACGGCGAAGTCGGTGACGGTGAGCCGGTCCTTGGGGTCGACGAGGGTGGCGACGACGCGGGCCCGCTGGGTCCGTGCGTCCCGGGTGAGGACGTACACCCCGTCGGGCGGGGTGCCCATGGCGGCGTCGCAGTGCACCACGGCGATGGTTTCGGGTCTGTCGTCGCCGTCGAGGTCTCCAGTGGCCTTCTGTTTGACGACGGCCTTCACGGTTCCGCAGTCGATGGGGAAGGCGACGCCCGTGGTGCCGGGCGCGGTGGCCGCGGGTGCGGATTCCACCTGCCGGTCCGCGGCGGGCTGGGCGGCCTTGGCCGAGCCGGGCTGGAGTATCGAGGAGAGGGCGACGACCCCGGCGACAGCGGTTGCGGTGGCCACCCAGTGGATGGGGCGGGTGTGGGTGTGTGCGAGTTCCGGGACGGCGGATTGCACGAGGAGTGTCTCCTGTGAGGGCTGTGCCGGTGGGGGTGGCCAGCATGGTGCCACACGTCACAGTGCGGGGGAACGGCGGGGTCCGGGTTTCCCTCGGGTGCCGTGTCCGCGGGTGGTGGCGGCGCGTGGATCGGGCCGGGTGCCGGTCTGTGGTGTCTCAACGCGTGGGCGCCGTCGCCGAGTTCCCGTGGGGTCCGGGAACTCGGCGACGGCGCCGTCGCGTTGGTGTGTCGGGGGTGTGCGGAGGTCAGCGGCCGGTGCCGCCGTCGGGGTTGGGGCCCGCGTAGTCCTCGCCGTAGGCGCCCTTGGCGGGGCGGCGGCGGCGCATGGGCGGCTCGACGCCGTCGGCGAGGCGCCGGGCGGTGAGCAGGAAGCCGGTGTGGCCGATCATCCGGTGGTCGGGGCGGACGGCCAGGCCCTCGATGTGCCAGTTGCGGATCATCGTCTCCCAGGAGGTCGGCTCGTTGAAGCAGCCGATCTCGCGGATGGACTCGACGGTCCGGGCGAGCTGTGTCGTGGTCGCCACGTAGCAGCACAGGATGCCGCCGGGCACGAGTGCCTTGGAGACGGCTTCCAGGCATTCCCAGGGGGCGAGCATGTCGAGGATGACGCGGTCGATGTCGGTGTCGGACAGGTTGTCCTGGAGGTCGCCGACGGTGAGCTGCCAGGCCGGGTGCGGTCCGCCGAAGTAGCGCTCCACGTTCTGGCGGGCGATGTCGGCGAAGTCCTCGCGCCGCTCGTAGGAGTGCAGCATGCCCTGGTCGCCGATGGCCCGCAGCAGGAAGCTGCTGAGCGAGCCGGAGCCGACGCCGGCCTCCACGACGCGGGCGCCGGGGAAGATGTCGGCGAAGGCGAGGATCTGTCCCGCGTCCTTCGGGTAGACGACGGCTGCCCCGCGGGGCATGGACAGGACGTAGTCGGGGAGCAGGGGGCGCAGCGCGAGGTAGGCGACGTTTCCGGTGGTGCGGACAACGCTGCCCTCGGGAGCGCCGATCAGTTCGTCGTGCGGGAAGGAACCCTTGTGGGTGTGGAAGTTCTTCCCGGCTTCGAGCGTGAACGTGTAGTGGCGGCCCTTGGGGTCGGTCAGCTGTACCTGGTCCCCGACCTTGAAGGGCCCGCGCCTGCGGGCGGCACCGGTCGGTTCGGACATGTGACCAGCCTACCGGTTCCCTGCCGGGGGCTTGACCGCTCCGCGGGGTTCGCCGGTGAGGGGGCGGGGTGCTGCTTCGTGACCCGGTGCCGGTGCGTCGTGGCTGAGCGCGTCGTTTCCCGCGCCCCCCATGCGGCGCGCTCCCGGCCGGGCCACGCCATGGCCTTGGGGCGGTTCAGGCGGGCCGTGCCATCGCCTTGACGAAGGCTCGCTCCACGTCCGCTGCCGACAGGACGCCGTAGATCTCTCCGGTTTCCTCCACCACCAGGTACTCGGTGGCCGGGGTGGCCCGTAGGACGTCGAGGAGGTCCTCGCCCGCCAGTTCGGCGGAGACGCGCATACCGTCGGTGAGTTCCTGGGCGAGACCGCTGACGGCCACCCAGGGGCGGCGGTGCTCGGGTACGCCGACGATGGCGGCCTCACGGACCAGGGAGAGCGGGTGGCCGTCGGCGTCGACGACGACGAGGGCGCGGGCGCCTGCGGCGTTGGCGCGGCGCAGTGCCTCGGACAGCGGGGTGTCGGTCTCCACGGGGACGGCTCGCCGGGTCAGGGTGCGGGCCCGCAGCTCCGGTAGGTGCTCGCGCAGCCGGGCCATGCGCAGGCTGTTGCCGGCGCCGGTCCAGATGATCGCGGCGAGGATGGCGGCGAGCAGGGCGTCGGTGACGGTGTCCATGCCGCTGATGTCCTGGGCGTCGGAGCCGAGGGCACCAGACTGGTTGAGCAACGGGAGGCCGATCAGGACGGAGATGGCGAGGGCGCGGCCGACCCAGGCGGCGGCCACGGTGCCGCTCATGGGCCTGCCGGTGATCTTCCAGATGACGGCGCGGAGCATCCGGCCGCCGTCGAGGGGGAGGCCGGGCAGCAGGTTGAACGCGGCGACGATGAGGTTGGAGATCATCAGTCCGGCCAGCAGGACGCCGGGGACGGTGCCGGGCTCGACGGGCTGCATGGCCAGGTAGAACAGGCCGGCGAGGACGAGCGAGAGCAGCGGTCCGACGAAGGCGAGGACGAACTCGCGTCCGGGGGTTTCGGCCTCCTTCTCGATCTCGGAGACGCCACCGAAGAACTGGAGCTGGATACGGCGGACCGGGAGTTTGAAGCGGACGGCGGCGACGGTGTGGGCGAGTTCGTGGACGAGGACGGAGGCGTAGAAGGCGACCGCGAAGAAGAGGGAGACCAGGTAGCGGGCGGCGCCCAGCTCCGGCAGCACCCGGTCGAGCTGGCCGCCGAACACCCAGGTGATCAGCGCGGCGACGAGGAACCAGCTGGGCGCCACGTACACGGGCACGCCGAAGGGCCGTCCCATGAGCAGCCCGCCGCCGGGCCCCTTGGGGCGCTCGGGCGGCTGTCCGAGTCCCTTGCCTGCGCCGGAGTCGGCGTGAGCGCGCGGCTCGCCGTCGTCGTCAGGTCGCCCGCCGGGTGCGGGGTGCGGGGGCGTGGCCCGGGTGGCGTGCTGGTTTTCGGGCGGGGTCGGGGAGGGGTGCGCGGCCGGGTCGTGCGACGGGCCGTGGCCGGTCGTGGCGGCGGGGTCGTGTCCGGGTTCGGATGCGCGTTCGGGGTGGGGCCCGGCCGCGGTGTCCGCGTCGGACGCGGGTTCGGTCGGTCCGGTGGAGGTGGGCTCGGTGGTGCCGCTCGTGTTGCAAGGCTCGTTGGCCTTGGTGCCGATGGGCTCGGTGGTGCCGCTCGTGTTGGAAGGCTCGTTGGTCTTGGTGCCGATGGGCTCGGTGGTGCCGCTCGTGTTGGAAGGCTCGTTGGTCTTGGTGCCGATGGGCTCGGTGGTGCCGGTGGGCTCTGCGGTGCTGATGGGCTCGGTGGTGCTGGTGGGCTCGGTGGGCGCGGCGCTGTCGTCGGTGCCGTTGCCGTTGCCTTCGCCGGTGTCGGTGTCGGTGTTCGGGGCCGTAGGACCTGCGGGGCGCTCGGTCGGCTCGTCGTTGCCGGACCGCGGCTGCCCGCTCCCGCCGCTCACGTCCACGGTGTCCCCTCGTTAGAAGCGTCTTCCGCGCCTGCCGGGCGGAAGGGTCTGTGGTCGATGGTATGCGGCCGTCGGCGTGCGTTACGCCCCGGCACCCCCGGTGTTCGCCCCGCAGACGACGGGCGGGCGGCGCGGCCGGGTCACTGTCAGTGGCGGCACGTATGGTCTGTGCTCATGGACAGCAGCATCGAGGGTGCCACGGAGGCCGGTCACGGGGACGGCGGCGAGGTGGACCCGGTCGCGGGGACAGCGGTACAGAGGGCGGCGGACGGCTCATCGGGCCGCCCGCCCGGCCCGGCCGAGGCGGGTGCAGGCGGTGCAGCCGGTGCCGCCGTGACCGGCGGGGCCGTCGCCGCGCCGCCCGCCTCGCTGTCCCCCTCACGGGCCGGCGACTTCATGCAGTGCCCACTGCTGTACCGGTTCCGGGTGATCGACCGGCTCCCGGAGAAGCCCAGCGAGGCGGCGACCCGGGGCACCCTGGTGCACGCGGTGCTGGAGCGGCTCTTCGACGCGCCCGCGGCGGAGCGGACCGCGCCCCGCGCCAAGTCACTGATCCCCGGCCAGTGGGACCGGCTGCGGGAGACGAGGCCCGAGGTCGTGGAGTTGTTCGCGGACGACCCGCGGGGCGAACGGCTCGCGCGCTGGCTCGGCGAGGCTGAGCAGTTGGTGGAGCGCTGGTTCACGCTGGAGGATCCGAGCCGGCTGGAACCGGCCGAGCGGGAGATGTTCGTCGAGGCGGAGCTGGAGTCGGGGCTGCGGCTGCGCGGAATCATCGACCGGGTCGATGTGGCCCCCACCGGCGAGGTGCGGATCGTCGACTACAAGACGGGCAAGGCGCCGAGACCGCAGTACGCGGAGGGCGCGCTGTTCCAGATGAAGTTCTACGCCCTGGTGGTATGGCGGCTGAAGCAGGTGGTGCCGCGCCGGCTCCAGCTCGTCTACCTGGGCAGCGGCGATGTGCTGACGTACGACCCCGTGCTCGCCGATCTCGAACGGGTGGAGCGCAAGCTGCTGGCGCTGTGGGAGGCGATCCGGCAGGCCACCGAGACGGGTGACTGGCGTCCGCGGCCGACCCGGCTGTGCGGCTGGTGCGACCACCAGGCGCACTGCCCGGAGTTCGGCGGCACTCCCCCGCCCTATCCGCTGCCGGTGAGGGCGGCCGAGTCCGCGGGCGTCCCGCAGGGCAGAATGGGGCCGGGCTAGCTAAGGAGACTTATGGCCATCCGCGTCCTACTGGTCGACGACCAGCCGCTGCTGCGCACCGGGTTCCGGATGATCCTGGAGGCGGAGCAGGACATCGCGGTCGTGGGCGAGGCCGGAGACGGCCTCCAGGCCCTCGACCAGGTGCGTGCTCTGCAGCCGGATGTGGTGTTGATGGATATCCGCATGCCGCGGATGGACGGGGTGGAGGCGACCCGGCAGATCTCCGGTCCGGGACGTGACGGCCCGGCGAAGGTGCTGGTGCTGACCACGTTCGATCTCGACGAGTATGTGGTGGAGGCGTTGCGGGCCGGGGCGAGCGGCTTCCTGTTGAAGGACGCGCCCGCCAATGAACTCGTCCAGGCGATCCGGGTGGTGGCCGACGGTGAGGCGATGCTGGCGCCGAGCATCACACGTCGGCTGCTGGACAAGTACGCGACGCATCTGCCCTCCGGTGAGGAACCGGTGCCGGACACGCTGCACACGCTCACCGAGCGTGAGGTGGAGGTGTTGAAGCTGGTGGCGCGCGGTCTGTCGAACGCCGAGATCGCGGCGGACCTGTTCGTCAGCGAGACCACGGTGAAGACACACGTCGGGCATGTGCTGACCAAGCTGGGCCTGCGGGACCGGGTGCAGGCTGCGGTGTACGCGTACGAGAGCGGGTTGGTGCGGCCCGGCGCGCAGTGACGGTACGGGCGTGACGTACGGCGTACCGGAGCGCCCCTGGGGACGTCCCCTGGGGATACCCGCTGGGGATGTCCTTCAGGGAGGTCCGCCGGCCGTACGCGAGATACGAGAGCCCGGGGGCGCCTTTTCCGTGGAAGGGCGCCCCCGGGGCTCTTGTGGGTTCGGGGCCCGGCGGTGCCGGGCCCCGGGCGGGCGGGGTGGGTGTCAGCCGCTCACGCCGCGGCCCAGCTCCCACAGCTGGAGCGAGGAGGCCGAGTTGATGGCGTACGCGGCGCCCGTGATGTCGTCCCGCGCGGCGACGTACTGCTTGCCCTGCCACAGCGGCAGGTAGGGGACGTCATCGGCGACGGTGTCCTGGATGCGGGTGAGGGTCTTGGCGGCGCCGAGCCGGTCGGCCTCGCGCCGGGACTCCGGGATCAGGGTGTTGATGATCTCTGAGTTGGCGTACGGCGAGGCGAGGAAGTTGTCCTTGTCGAGGAACGGCGCCAGGTAGCTGTCGGGGTCGGGGAAGTCGGGGAACCAACCCATGCCGTAGACGTCGTACTTGCCCTTGCGCTCGTCGGTCTGGTAGACGGACCAGGGCCAGCCCTTGATGCTGACGTCGAACAGACCGCTGTCGTTGAGCTGCTTCTGCAGGACCTCGAACTCCTGCTTGGTGGCCGCGCCGTAGTGGTCGGTCGTGTAGTGCAGGGTCAGCTTCACGGGGGCGGTGATGCCGGCCTTGTCGAGCAGTTGCTTGGCCTGGTCGACGTCGGGCTCGCCGTACTTGTTGAAGAACGAGTTGGAGTGCCCGGTGATGCCGGCCGGGACCATCGAGTAGAGCGGCTCGGCCTGGGAGCCGTACACCTTGGAGACGAGTTCGGCGCGGTTGATGACCTTGGCCATCGCCTGGCGGACGGCCTGGTCCTTGACGGTCGGCGCGTTGGTGTTGAAGCCGAGGTAGCGGATCTCCAGGCCGGCCATCTCGACGAGGCTGATGTGCTCGTTGTTTCCGGCGTCGAGCTTGCGGATCTGCGCGGGCGTCATGGCGCGGGTCATGACGTCGATGTCGCCCTTTTCGAGGGAGACGCCCATCGCGTCCGCGTCGCTGAACGAGCGCATCTCGACCTTGTCGTTGTTCACCTTCAGACTCCCCTTGTAGTAGGGGTTCTTGGTGAAGGTGGCCGAGACGATCGCGTTGTCCTTGACGTTGGCCTTCATCGAGTAGGGGCCGGAGCCGTCCACGTCGAAGCCGTCGCGCAGCTTGTCCTTGGCGTAGTCCTTGGAGTTGACGATGCCCGCGACCGGGGTGGACAGCTTGTACGGGAAGGTGGCGTCCGCGGTCTTGAGGTGGAAGATCACCTCACGGTCGCCCTGGGTTTCGATGGTGTCGATGGTGGAGAGCAGGGCGAACACACCGCTGTCCGCCTTGATGCGCAGCGCCCGCTCGATCGAGTACTTGACGTCCTCGGCGGTGACGTCGTCGCCGTTGGCGAACTTCAGCCCGTCGCGCAGCTTGCAGGCGTAGCGCTCGTTGCCGCTGTCGGTGAAGCCGCAGCTCTCGGCGGCCTCGGGCACCGGGTCACCGTCGCCCTTGGGCTGTGTCATCAGGGTCTGGACGGTCTGGCGCAGCACGTTCCAGGAGCCGACGTCGTACGCGTAGGCGGGGTCGAGGGGGGCCGGGGCGTCCTTGGTGGCGGTGAACCGGTCGGTGGTGCCGACGACGATCGCGCCGCCGCCATCACTCCCGCTGTCGGAACCACCGCATGCGGCGAGCACCGGCGCGAGCAGGCCCGCCATGGCCGGCAGCACCAAAGTCTTGCGGTTCATGCTCGAATTTCTCCAGGGCTGTTCGAGTCCGTGTTCCCGGCATGCAGGGGGTGTTGCGGCCGATCACGGGGGTAAGGGTGATGTTCTCGCGACGAGATTAGTCCGCGCCCGCACGGCGCTTCACGGTCGCGGGAGTTGATCCTCCATCACGCAGTGAAACCGGGCGTGGACGCACCGAAAACCCGACAGCAGCAGGATTAGTGCAGCGTCCCATCAATCGGGACACATGGTCGCGCGGAGGTTGCCCGGGCGGGGAGGGCTGGCACAGGTCCCGGCCGTTGTCGACCCTCGGGAAAGTGGCAAACCTCACACTCTGAAGTCGGCCGATCATAAGCGGAATTCAGCCAGTCGGCCGACTTTGCATTCGCCGTGGTGTACGGCGGCGGATTCCGGCCCGATGGGCTTTGCGCGCTGGGTGAACGGCTAGCGCATATCCGTCATCAGGCCGCGCAGAAAGGCCAGGTCGACCTCTTCGAGGGAGCCGACGACGGTGCGTCGGGCGGTCGGCGGGATGGGGGCGACGGACGGTACGGCGACCACCCGGCAGCCGGCGGCCTCGGCCGCCGCGACGCCGGTCGCGGTGTCCTCGACGACCGCGCATCTGGCCGGGTCCACGCCGAGGCCGGCCGCGGCGAGCAGATACGGGTCGGGGTACGGCTTGGTGCGGGTGACCTCGTCGCCGGCGATGGACAGGCCGAAGTGCTGGGGGCCGAGGGAGACCATGACGCGGTCGATGATGCGGCGGTGGGAGGCGGAGACCAGGGCCGTGGGGATCTCCTGCTCGTACAGCTCGGCGAGCAGCCGGATGGCGCCGGGCATCAGCGGCAGGGTGCGGCCGATGCGGTCCTCGAACCCGTCGTTGAGCAGGACCGACAGCTCGGCGAGGGTGATGTCGGCGCCGGTGGCCTCGATCAGGAAGCCGGCGCTGCGGGTCATCGGGCCGCCGACGACGACATGGCGCCAGGACTGGTCGAGGGTGTGGCCGAGGGCGGCGAAGACCTCGACCTCGACGTCCCACCAGAAGCCTTCGGTGTCCACCAGAGTGCCGTCCATGTCCAGGAGGACGGCCTGCAGGGCCGAGCCTTCCGCCGAACGGGTTCCGAGCGCGGGGACCGTAGCGGTCATCCTGGCGCACCTCCTTGAGGGACGATCAGGCCGGTTCCCATGCGGGGAACCGGCCTGCGGTGGACCGACCAGTGTACGTCCCCACCGACCGAACCGCTCCCCACAACCCGCGACCACCCCATACCCGATACCGCGGGTAACCCCCCACCCACCCCGAACGCCCCCTGACCAGCCAGAACCCACGCAACCCGTCCCCGCTGCCCACGACGACCGACGACGCCCCCGCGCAGGGCAGGCCCCCACGAGCAGGGCGCACGCGGGCGCGGCGGGCGAGGCGCGGGCGCGGCGGGCGTGGACGCAGCGGGTGAGCGCGGGCCAACGGGGGCGGGCACGGTGCGTGGGCACGAGGGCCAGGCGCAGGTGCGCGGGCCGACGCGGGCACAGCCGCTGCTGACCGGCGTGGTGGCCGGGCGTGCGCAAGGCGGCGGGCGTGGGCGCCGTGGTTGGAGTCCCTGGCGCGCCCTGCGGGCCCGTCGCGCCACCTCCTCGGACGGACCTGGGGCCTGACACACACGCGAACGCGACCCCGGCGCCCGCCGACCGGCCGCTTACGTCCCCAAGCGGACGCACGCGGACGCCCCGAGGGTCCGGCACGGCCATACGAATGCGGAAACCCGAGACCCAGGGCCGAGTGCGACGCGCGCGAACGCCGCCGAGGGGCCCGGGGGTCAGGCCCGGATACGCGCGGACGCAGGCACAGCGGGCCCACGTGAGCACAGCGGGCGGGCAAGGCACAGCGGTCGAGGGCAGGCGCGGGCACCGGGCGCGGGCATGGTGGGCAGGCGCGGGGCGTGGCTGGGCATGCGTGGAGCGTGGCTGGGCATGCGTGGAGCGTGGCTGGGCATGCGTGGAGCGTGGCTGGGCATGCGTGGAGCGTGGCTGGGCAGAGGGCGCGCCCTGCGGGCCCAGCGCGCCGCGCCCGCGGAAGGACGCCAGGCCCTGGCACGCGCGGACAAAGCCCCGCGCCCGCCGAACAGACACGCACCGGCATCGACCGGAAACACGGAAACACACGGACGCCCCCGAGTGCCCCGCGCCTGGCCCGACGCGGGGGATGCCTCCGAGAACCGTGGGCCGGGCCCGGACGCACGCGGATGTCTCCGACAGGGCCGGAACCGGGCTGGACGCCCTCGGCCGCGGGCACAGCGCCCCGCAGACGCAGGCAGGAGGCAGGCGCGGGCGCGGTGGCTGGGGAGCGCCCGCGCCCTGTGGGGGCGGCGGGCGGTGTCGCGGACAGGTGCGCGGCCTCGACATGGGGACGAGGTCAGACCCCGCGCCCGCCGACCAGACACACACCGTCGCCAATCGGACGCACACGGACGGCCCGGTGGGTCATGCCCCGGGCGTACACACGCCTGGCACCCGGGGGCGCGTGAACGCCTCCGGGGTGCCGGGACCGGTCCGACACATGTTGTCCCCGAGGGCCCGGGAGCCCGCCGGATGCGCGACGCCTCCGAGAGGCCCGGGGCCGGGCCGGGTCCAGGCGCCCCGCGCGAGCGGCCGCCCCGCGCGAGAAGCCGCCCCACGCGGGAAGCCGCCCCACGCGGGAAGCCGCCCAGACCCTGGAGGACGGCCGCTTCTCGCTGGCGCAACTGTCCGCCCGACGCGAGGACCGCCCGCTGCCGGCCCGCCGCCCGCCCTGCTTCTTCGACCCACGCCACGGGACCTCGGTCACCGACGCCACCTGGACCCCGCCCGGCGGCACCGCGCGCGAGGTCCCGGTCTGCGCGCGCCCCGCGCGAGAAGCCGCCCCGCGCGGGAAGCCGTGGGCTCGTGATCAATACAGCTAGCGGGCGTTGAAGTACTTGGCTTCTGGGTGGTGGATGACGATGGCGTCCGTGGACTGTTCGGGGTGGAGCTGGAACTCCTCCGAGAGGCGGACGCCGATGCGCTCAGGGCGGAGGAGTTCGGCGATCTTGGTCCGGTCCTCCAGGTCGGGACAGGCGCCGTAGCCGAGGGAGAAGCGGGCGCCCCGGTACTTCAGGGCGAACATGTCCTCCATGTCCGCCGGGTCCTCACCGGCGAAGCCCAGTTCGGAGCGGACCCTGGCGTGCCAGTACTCGGCCAGCGCCTCCGCCAACTGCACGGACAGACCGTGCAGTTCGAGGTACTCCCGGTAGGAGTCGGACGCGAAGAGCCGCGCCGTCTCCTCGCCGATCCGCGAGCCGACGGTGACGACCTGGAGGCCGACCACATCGGTCTCGCCCGACTCCTCCGGGCGGAAGAAGTCGGCCAGACACAGCCGGCGGCCGCGGCGCTGGCGCGGGAAGGTGAACCGGGTGCGCTCGTTGCCCCGGTCGTCCAGGATGATCAGGTCGTCGTCCTTGGACACGCAGGGGAAGTACCCGTAGACGACGGCGGCTTCGAGGAGGTTGTCCCTCTGGAGCCGGTCCAGCAGCCCGCGCAGCCGCGGCCTGCCCTCGGTCTCGACGAGTTCCTCGTAGCTGGGCCCGTCGCCGGTGCGGGCCTGCTTCAGCCCCCACTGCCCCTTGAACAGCGCGCCCTCGTCAAGCCAGCTCGCGTACTCCTTGAGCTGGATGCCCTTGATGACGCGGGTGTCCCAGAACGGCGGCGTGGGCACGGGGTTGTCGGTGGCGACGTCCGAGCGTACGTGGCCCTCCTCCGGCCGTTCCTCGGTCTCGACGGCCGCCACCGGGCGCACCCGGCGCTGCCTCAGCTCCGGCAGCTTCGCCCCGGGCAGGCCCCGCTTCACCCCGATGAGCGCGTCCATCAGGCGCAGGCCCTCGAACGCGTCGCGGGCGTAGCGGACCTCGCCCTCGTACAGCCCGTGCAGGTCCTGTTCGACGTAGGCACGGGTCAGGGCCGCGCCGCCGAGGATCACCGGGTAGGTCGCCGCGAGGCCCCGCTGGTTCAGTTCCTCCAGGTTCTCCTTCATGATCACCGTGGATTTGACCAGCAGTCCGGACATGCCGATGACGTCCGCGCGGTGCTCCTCGGCCGCCTCAAGGATGGCCGAGACCGGCTGTTTGATGCCGAGGTTGACGACGTTGTAGCCGTTGTTGGACAGGATGATGTCGACGAGGTTCTTGCCGATGTCGTGCACGTCGCCGCGCACGGTGGCGAGCACGATCGTGCCCTTGCCCACCTCTCCCTGGCCGTCGGTCACCTTCTCCATGTGCGGTTCGAGGTGGGCCACCGCCGTCTTCATCACCTCGGCGGACTGCAGGACGAACGGCAGCTGCATCTGGCCGGAGCCGAACAGCTCGCCGACCACCTTCATGCCGTCGAGGAGGGTGTCGTTGACGATGTCGAGGGCCTTGCGGGTCCGCAGGGCCTCGTCGAGATCGGCCTCCAGGCCGTTGCGTTCGCCGTCGATGATGCGCCGCTTCAGGCGCTCCTCCAGCGGCAGGGCGGCCAGTTCCTCGGCCCTGCCCGCCTTCAGCGACTTCGCGGTGGCGCCCTCGAAGAGCGCCATCAGCTTCTGCAGCGGGTCGTAGCCCTCCTCGCGGCGGTCGTGGATGAGGTCGAGGGCGGTGCGCACCTGCTCCTCGTCGAAGCGGGCGATCGGCAGGATCTTGGAGGCGTGCACGATGGCCGAGTCCAGGCCGGCCTTCACGCACTCGTCGAGGAAGACCGAGTTGAGCAGGATGCGGGCGGCCGGGTTGAGCCCGAAGGAGATGTTCGACAGGCCCAGCGTGGTCTGCACGGCGGGGTGACGGCGCTTGAGTTCGCGGATCGCCTCGATGGTGGCGATGCCGTCCTTGCGGGACTCCTCCTGGCCGGTGCAGATGGTGAAGGTCAGGGTGTCGATGAGGATGTCGTCCTCGCGGATGCCCCAGTTCCCGGTCAGGTCGTCGATCAGCCGTTCGGCGATCTCGACCTTCTTCTCGGGCGTGCGGGCCTGGCCCTCCTCGTCGATGGTCAGGGCGATCAGCGCGGCGCCGTGTTCCCGGGCGAGCTGGGTGACCTTCGCGAACCGGGATTCCGGGCCGTCGCCGTCCTCGTAGTTCACCGAGTTGATGACCGCGCGGCCGCCCAGCTTCTCCAGGCCGGCCCGGATGACGTCCACCTCGGTGGAGTCGAGCACGATCGGCAGGGTGGACGCGGTGGCGAAGCGGCCGGCGAGTTCGTCCATGTCGGCGACGCCGTCGCGGCCGACGTAGTCCACGCACAGGTCGAGCATGTGCGCGCCCTCGCGGATCTGTTCGCGTGCGATCTCGACGCAGTCGTCCCAGCGGCCCTCCAGCATGGCCTCGCGGAACTTCTTCGAGCCGTTGGCGTTCGTCCGCTCCCCGATCGCCAGGTAGGAGGTGTCCTGGCGGAACGGCACCGACTGGTACAGGGAGGCGGCGCCCGGCTCGGGTCGCGGGCTGCGCTCGGGCGGGGTGACGCCCTGGACGCGCTCGACGACCTGGCGCAGATGCTCGGGGGTGGTGCCGCAGCAGCCGCCGACCAGCGAGAGGCCGTATTCGCGGACGAAGGTTTCCTGGGCGTCGGCCAGCTCCGGCGCGGTCAGCGGGTAGTCGGCGCCGTCCTTGCCGAGGACCGGCAGGCCCGCGTTGGGCATGCAGGACAGCGGGATACGGGCGTTGCGGGCGAGGTAGCGCAGGTGCTCGCTCATCTCGGCCGGGCCGGTGGCGCAGTTCAGGCCGATCATGTCGATGCCGAGCGGTTCCAGCGCGGTCAGGGCCGCGCCGATCTCGGAGCCGAGCAGCATGGTGCCGGTGGTCTCGACGGTGACGGACACGATGACCGGCAGGTCCAGGCCGAGGGCGGCAAGGCCCCGGCGGGCGCCGAGGACGGCGGCCTTGGTCTGCAGCAGGTCCTGGGTGGTCTCCACCATCAGGGCGTCGGCACCGCCCGCGACCAGGCCCTCGGCGTTGCGCTGGTAGGCGTCGCGCAGGGTGGTGTAGGCGGCGTGGCCGAGTGTGGGCAGTTTGGTGCCGGGGCCGATGGAGCCGAGGACCCAGCGCTGTCGGCCGTCGCCCGCGGTGAATCCGTCGGCGACCTCGCGGGCCACGCGGGCGCCGGCCTCGGACAGCTCGTACACGCGGTCGGCGATGTCGTACTCGGCCATCGCCGCGTGGTTGGCCCCGAAGGTGTTGGTCTCGACGCAGTCCACGCCCACGGCGAAGTAGGCCTCGTGGACCGAGCGGACGATGTCGGGGCGGGTCACATTGAGGATCTCGTTGCAGCCCTCAAGGTTCTCGAAGTCGTCGAGTGTGGGCTCCTGGGCCTGGAGCATGGTGCCCATCGCTCCGTCGGCGACCACCACACGGGTGGCGAGCGCTTCGCAGAGCGCGGACACACGGGTCCGGCTGTCGGCGGAAGGGGTCGGTGGCGACGAGGCCATGTAAGGGCTCCCTGGAGTGCGACGGCTGTCGGCTATGCGGTCGCTCCGGACGGGCCCGGAGCAGGCGCACGGCGCCAGGGTAACCGGGAGTGGGCTTGGATGGGCAGGGCGTCCACGGGACGGACGGGTGGGACGGATGGGTCACGCCGGCGTCGGCGGGGGCGTCACGCAGGGCGTCCGACCCGTTAGCGGGACATCGACATGGACCGGTAGTGTTCGACATTGCCGAACGGCGGCGGCGGTTGCCGTCGGGGTCGCACAGCCGAAGGGACGGAGGGCGGTACGGCGATGACACGGAACATCCAGTCGCTCGAACGGGCGGCCGCGATGCTGCGGCTGCTCGCGGGCGGCGAGCGACGGCTCGGTCTGTCGGACATCGCCTCCTCGCTGGGCCTCGCGAAGGGCACCGCCCACGGCATCCTGCGCACCCTCCAGCAGGAGGGGTTCGTGGAGCAGGACGAGCCTTCGGGGCGGTACCAGCTCGGCGCGGAGTTGCTGCGCCTCGGCACCACCTACCTGGATGTGCACGAACTGCGGGCGCGGGCCCTGGTATGGACGGACGACCTGGCCCGCTCCAGCGGCGAGAGCGCCTACCTGGGCGTCCTGCACCAGCACGGCGTGCTGATCGTGCACCACGTCTTCCGGCCGGACGACAGCCGGCAGGTCCTGGAGATCGGGGCCATGCAGCCGCTGCACTCCACGGCGATGGGCAAGGTGCTGTCGGCGTACGACCCGGTGGCGCACAGCGAGGCGCTGGAGGCCGACCGCACGGCGTTCACCGATCGCACCGTGTGCGACCCGGAGGGCTTCGAACAGGTCCTGGACATCACGCGCGCGCGGGGGTACGCGGCCGATGTGGAGGAGACCTGGCAGGGCGTGGCCTCGGTGGCCGCGCCCATCCACGACCGGCGGCGGATGCCGGTGGGCGCGGTGGGTGTCACCGGCGCGGTGGAGCGGCTGTGCCGGGACGGCGCGCTGCGCCCCGAGCTGATCGCGGCCGTGCGGGACTGCGCCCGCGCGGTGTCGCGCGATCTGGGCGCCGGGCGGTTCTGAGCCCCGTTTCCTTCGACTGATCGCTTCGGCCGATCGCTTCTTTCGACCGATCGTTTCGTTCTACCGATCGTTTCGTTCTACCGATCGTTTCGTTCTACCGATCGCTTGGACCGAGGCCGGTTCGCCTGTCGGCGTGCCGGCCTTCGCCGTTTTCCGGAACCGATCACCCGTAGCGATCAACGGCGATCAACAACGATCGGAGTTTCGCAACGAAACACTTGACTCCTGCGTAACACCGGAGCAAGACTCCCGTCCAACGGTCGGCATTGTCGAACACTTACCGGCAATACGCGCTAGAGTGTGACAACGCCAAGGGCCGGCATCGCTCTCACCCCGAGGGCATCAGAACCCCCGGAGTGACCCGGGGTTCGGCTTCCCTGGACGAAGGACAAAGGAGTCGCGGGTGTCCAGCTCCGACATCTTCATCGGCGAGACCATCGGTACCGCCATACTCATCCTGCTCGGCGGCGGCGTCTGCGCCGCCGTCACGCTGAAGGCTTCCAAGGCCCGCAACGCCGGCTGGCTCGCCATCGCCTTCGGGTGGGGTTTCGCGGTGCTCACGGCGGTCTACATCTCGGCGCCCATGTCCGGCGCCCACCTCAACCCGGCCGTGACGCTCGCGCTCGCGATCAAGGACGACGACTTCGGCAACCTGCCCGTCTACTGGGGCGGCCAGCTGCTCGGCGCCATGATCGGCGCCACACTGGTCTGGGTGGCGTACTACGGCCAGTTCCACGCGCACCTCACCGACCGGGAGATCGTCGGCGGTCCGGGCGCCCAGGACACGACGCCCGCGCGGGTCAAGGCCGTCGAGGCCGAGGAGCCCGCCGCCGGTCCGGTCCTCGGTGTCTTCTCCACCGGTCCGGAGATCCGGCACGCGGTGCAGAACCTCGCCACGGAGATCATCGGCACGCTGGTGCTGGTCCTCGCCATCCTCACGCAGGGCCTGAACGACCAGGGCAACGGCCTCGGCACCCTGGGCGCCCTGATCACCGCCCTGGTGGTCGTCTCCATCGGCCTGTCCCTCGGCGGCCCGACCGG
This sequence comes from Streptomyces sp. NPDC001508, assembly GCF_040298665.1. Lineage (NCBI taxonomy): Bacteria > Bacillati > Actinomycetota > Actinomycetes > Kitasatosporales > Streptomycetaceae > Streptomyces > Streptomyces sp. NPDC001508. The sequence continues at coordinate 136,270 of NZ_JBEPAP010000005.1, read as the reverse complement.
GTACGCGATCAACCCGGCACGTGACCTCGGCCCGCGCATCGTGCACGCCCTGCTGCCCCTGCCCGACAAGGGCGGCTCCGACTGGAGCTACGCCTGGATCCCGGTGGTCGGTCCACTGATCGGCGGTGCCGTCGCTGCGGGCATCTACAACGTCGCATTTGCTTAGAAGCACCCCGCTTCCCCGAGCCGCACAGCAGGCGCCGCCTCGCAGGCCAAGCCCTCACCCCACGGAACCTCCAGGAGCACACAGTGACCGACGCCCACACGGCAGGGCCCTTCATCGCCGCGATCGACCAGGGCACGACCTCCAGCCGCTGCATCGTCTTCGACCGGGACGGCCGCATCGTCTCCGTCGACCAGAAGGAGCACGAGCAGATCTTCCCGAAGCCGGGCTGGGTCGAGCACGACGCGAACGAGATCTGGACCAACGTCCAGGAGGTCGTCGCCAAGGCCGTCGAGAAGGCCGGCATCACCCGCGACGACATCAAGGCCATCGGCATCACCAACCAGCGCGAGACCACCGTGCTGTGGGACAGGAAGACCGGCCGGCCCGTCCACAACGCCATCGTCTGGCAGGACACCCGCACCGACGCCCTGTGCAAGGAACTCGGGCGCAACGTCGGCCAGGACCGCTTCCGCCGCGAGACCGGTCTCCCGCTGGCCTCCTACTTCGCCGGCCCCAAGGCCCGCTGGCTGCTCGACCACGTCGACGGGCTGCGCGAGCGAGCCGAAGCCGGCGACATCCTCTTCGGCACCATGGACTCCTGGGTCATCTGGAACCTGACCGGCGGTGTGGGCGGCGGCCGCCACGTCACGGACGTCACCAACGCCTCCCGCACCCTGCTGATGAACCTGCACACCATGCAGTGGGACGCCAAGATCTGCGAGTCCATCGGTGTCCCGCAGCAGATCCTCCCCGAGATCCGTTCGTCCGCCGAGGTCTACGGCGAGGTCACCGGCGGCAAGCTCGGTGAACTGCTCGGCGGCATCCCGGTGGCCTCCGCGCTCGGCGACCAGCAGGCGGCCCTGTTCGGCCAGACCTGTTTCGCCGAGGGCGAGACCAAGTCGACGTACGGCACCGGCACCTTCATGGTGATGAACACCGGTGACAAGATCATCAACTCGTACGCCGGCCTGCTGACCACGGTCGGCTACAAGATCGGCGACCAGCCGACGGTCTTCGCCCTGGAGGGCTCGATCGCCGTCACCGGCGCGCTGGTGCAGTGGATGCGCGACCAGATGGGCCTGATCTCCACCGCCGCCGAGATCGAGACGCTCGCGCTGTCGGTCGAGGACAACGGCGGCGCCTACTTCGTGCCGGCGTTCTCCGGTCTGTTCGCCCCGCACTGGCGCTCCGACGCCCGCGGTGTGATCGCCGGCCTGACCCGGTACGTCACCAAGGCGCACCTGGCCCGCGCCGTCCTGGAGGCCACCGCCTGGCAGACGCGGGAGATCGCGGACGCCATGACCAAGGACTCCGGCGTGGAACTGGCCACCCTGAAGGTCGACGGCGGCATGACCGCCAACAACCTGCTCATGCAGACCCTCGCCGACGTCCTGGACGCCCCGGTGGTGCGCCCGATGGTCGCCGAGACGACCTGCCTGGGCGCCGCCTACGCCGCCGGTCTCGCCGTCGGCTTCTGGAACAACACCGACGACCTGCGCGCCAACTGGCGCCGGGCCGCCGAGTGGACGCCCCGCATGGACGCGGAGACCCGCGACCGTGAATACAAGAACTGGCTCAAGGCCGTCGAGCGGACCATGGGCTGGATCGAGCACGAGGAGTAAGCACCCGACATGACCAGTCAGCCCACCCTGCAGTCCGTGCCCGCTCTGGGAACGCGCCCGGCCCACGGCGCCAACCCGAGCCGCGCCGAGACCCGGGAACAGCTCACCAGGGCGTCGTACGACCTTCTTGTGATCGGCGGCGGCATCCTCGGCATCTCCACCGCCTGGCACGCCGCGCAGTCCGGTCTCAGGGTGGCTCTGGTCGACGCCGGCGACTTCGCCGGTGCCACCTCGTCCGCCTCCTCCAAGCTGCTGCACGGCGGACTGCGCTATCTGCAGACCGGCGCGGTGAAGCTGGTCGCGGAGAACCACTTCGAGCGCCGCGCGGTCTCCCGCCAGGTGGCCCCCCATCTGGCGAATCCGCTCACCTTCTACCTCCCCGTGTACAAGGGCGGGCCGCACGGCGCGGCGAAGCTCGGGGCGGGCGTCTTCGCGTACTCGGCGCTGTCCGCGTTCGGGGACGGCGTCGGCCATCTGCTCTCCCCGGCGAAGGCCGCGCAGGACGTGCCCGAACTGCGCACCGAGAACCTGAGGGCCGTGGCCGTGTACGGCGACGACCAGATGAACGACGCGCGCATGGCGCTGATGACGGTCCGCGCGGCCGTCGAGGCGGGCGCCGTCGTCCTCAACCACGCCGAGGTGACCGGGCTGCGCTTCACGAGGGGCCGGGTCACCGGCGCCGAGCTGACGGACCGGCTGTCCGGCGACGAGTTCGGCGTGAACGCCCGGCTGGTGCTCAACGCGACCGGCCCGTGGGTGGACCGGCTGCGCGCGCTGGAGGACCCGAACGCCGCGCCGTCGATCCGCCTGTCGAAGGGCGCGCACCTGGTGCTCAGGCGCACCGCCCCCTGGAAGGCGGCGCTCGCCACCCCGATCGACAAGTACCGCATCACCTTCGCCCTCCCCTGGGAGGACATGCTGCTGCTCGGCACGACCGACGAGGCGTACGAGGGTGACCCGGCGGACGTCGCGGTCACCGACAAGGACATCGCCCAGATACTCGACGAGGCCGCGTTCTCCGTGCGCGACCAGCAGCTCGACCGCGATCTGATCACCTATGCCTTCGCCGGTCTGCGGGTGCTGCCGGGCGGCCCCGGCGACACCGCGAAGGCCAAGCGGGAGACCGTGGTGACCGAGGGCAGGGGCGGCATGCTGTCCGTCGCGGGCGGCAAGTGGACGACCTTCCGGCACATCGGCCGTACGGTCATGAAGAAGCTGGAGTCGCTGCCCGGCCATCCGCTGGGCGACGACTTCGCACCGGTCTCCGCGCTGCCGAGGAAGCTGCCGCTGCCCGGCGTGGCCAATCCCCGTGCGGTGGCCCACCGGCTCCTCGTGGACCGGCCGGCGCCCGGCCCGCACATGGCCGCCGACACGGCGCGGCACCTGGCCACCCACTACGGTTCGCTGGCCTTCGACATCGCCCGGCTGGCCAACGAGGACCCTCGGCTGGCCGAGCGGGTCCACCCGGAGGCGCCCGAGATCTGGGCCCAGGTGGCGTGGGCCCGGGACCACGAGTGGGCCGAGACGCCGGACGACGTGCTGCGACGCCGGACGACGCTGACGATCCGCGGGCTCGCCACGGAAGAGGTACGCGCCGAGGTCGCCGACGTACTGGCCGAGAAGCGCTCGTAGGCGGGTCTTCCGGTACAGCATGGGGGCGGTCCCGCTTCGGTGGGGCCGCCCGGATTGATCGTCTCCGCTGCGCTGCGGCCCGGCGACCGGCTACCCAAGTAAGTTCGGCGGGGGCGCCGTGGGGGTGCAGGGCGTCTTGATGGTGCGGGTTCGTCGGGGTGTTCGCGCAGTTCTCCGCGCCCCTCAGGTCTCAGGTGGTGCAGGCCGTCTTGATGGTGCGGGTTCGTCGGGGTGTTCGCGCAGTTCCCCGCGCCCCTCAGGTCATCGGTTGTCGGGGGTGTTTCGCGGGGGTGGGTGGGGCAGTGATCCGTTCACTCGGCCGTGCAAGGGGGCTGCGGGCGTCCCCGGCGGACGCCGTAAGGTTGGGACGTACGCGAGGGCACGTCGGAAGGAGGCGCTGGGTGATCGAGCTGGAGGGAGTTCCCGAGCTGATCGACCCAGTCATGGTGGCCGCGTTCGAGGGCTGGAACGATGCCGGCGACGCCGCCTCCACCGCGGTCGCACATCTTGAGCGGGAGTGGAAGGGCGAGGTGTTCGCGGCGCTGGACGCCGAGGACTACTACGACTTCCAGGTGAACCGCCCCACGGTGTTCATGGACGGCGGCGTACGCAAGATCACCTGGCCGACGACCAGATTGTCGGTGGTCCGGGTCGGCGGTGACAAGCCGCGGGACCTGGTGCTGATCCGCGGCATCGAACCGTCCATGCGATGGCGGTCGTTCTGCAACGAGCTGCTGGGCTTCGCGCACGAGCTGGGCGTGGAACTGGTGGTCATCCTGGGGGCGCTGCTCGGCGACACCCCGCACACGCGTCCGGTCCCGGTCAGCGGGGTCACGTCCGACCCGGACCTGGCCGAGCGCATGGACCTGGAGGAGACCAAGTACGAGGGCCCCACGGGCATCGTCGGTGTGCTGCAGGAGGCGTGCACACACGCGGGCGTGCCGGCCGTCAGCCTGTGGGCCGCGGTGCCGCACTATGTGTCGCAGCCGCCCAACCCCAAGGCGACGCTGGCCCTGCTGAACCGCCTGGAGGACCTGCTCGACCTGCGTATTCCCCTGGGCGAGCTGGCGGAGGACGCGCGCGCCTGGCAGGTGGGCGTGGACCAGCTGGCGGCCGAGGACAGCGAGGTCGCCGAGTACGTCCAGACGTTGGAGGAGGCGCGGGACACCGCCGAGCTGCCGGAGGCGTCGGGCGAGGCGATCGCCCGGGAGTTCGAGCGGTATCTGCGGCGCCGGGACGGCAGCCCGCCCGGCGGGCACGCCACGGCGGACGGCGGCGACGGCCCCTCCCCGTACCGGCGGGACAATCCGCCCGGCCGGACCCGGCCGCCGAAGCCGCCGAAGCCCGGCGGTTCCGGTACGTCGGACAACGACGACGAGGACACCTCGGAGGACTGAGCGGGGGACCGGCAGTTGGCCGGTCCAACGGTCGACTGACGCGTCCCGCCCCCATCACAGCGGCCGCGCGGTGCACGGTGCGCGCCCATGACCGCCGGCGGGTCCAAGGCCCCCGACACCGCCGACTGCCCCCGCCCACGGTCCCCGCCCGACAAGCCACCGGCCCCACCCGGGACACGTTCCCCGGCCCGCTCCTGGCCGCACCCGCCCAGCTCCTCCAGCCACGCCCGGCCCACGCCGACGTGCTCGCCCGGCCTGGCCAAGCCACCCGGCCACAACCGGCCTGGTCCCACGGTCGACGTACTACCAGACCCACGCCCGGCCTCCCCCGGCACGCGGCCGACGTGCTGACCGGCCAGAGCCGATGTGGTCGCCGGCCCACGGCCCGTTGGGGTGCCGGGCCGTGGGCGGTGGGGTCAGAGGGCGACGCCCAGCAGGGCGTCCGCCGCGCGGGAGACGATGCCCGGGGCGCCCGGGTCCGTACCGCCGTGGGCCTGCTGCTCGGCGGCCCATCGGTCGACGGCGGCCAGCGCGGCCGGGGCGTCGAGGTCGTGCGCCAGGGCCTCGCGGATCTCCTCGACGAGCGCCTCGGCGGGCGGCCCGTCGGGCCGGGAGACCGCGGCGCGCCAGCGGCCGAGCCGGGCCACCGCGTCCGCCAGTACCCCGTCGGTCCACTCCCAGTCGGACCGGTAGTGGTGGGCGAGGAGGGCGAGCCGGATGGCGGCGGGGTCGACGCCGTCGCGGCGCAGCCGGGAGACGAAGACGAGGTTGCCCTTGGACTTCGACATCTTCTCGCCGTCCAGGGCGACCATGCCGGCGTGGACGTACGCCTTGGCCATGGGGAACTCGCCGGTCAGCACCTGGGCGTGCGAGGCGCCCATCTCGTGGTGCGGGAAGGCGAGGTCGGAGCCGCCGCCCTGGACGTCGAAGCCCATGCCGAGGTGGTCCAGGGCGATGGCGACGCACTCGATGTGCCAGCCGGGGCGGCCGGGGCCCAGCGAGCCGCCGTCCCAGCGGGGTTCGCCGTCGCGGGCGGCCAGCCACAGCATCGGGTCGACCGGGTTCTTCTTGCCCGGGCGGTCCGGGTCGCCGCCGCGCTCGGCGGACAGCAGCCGCATGGCGGCGGCGTCGAGGTGCGAGACGCCGCCGAAGTGCGGGTCGGACTCCACGGAGAAGTAGATGTCGCCTTCGAGTTCGTAGGCCGCGCCCAGGTCCCGCAGCCGCTCGATGAGCGGCACGATGCCCGGTATGGCCTCGACGGCGCCGATGTAGTGCTCGGGGGGCAGGATCCGCAGCGCGGTCATGTCCTCGCGGAACAGGGTGGTCTCCTGCTCGGCGAGGGCGACCCAGTCGACGCCGTCGCGCTGGGCGCGTTCCAGCAGTGGGTCGTCCACGTCGGTGACGTTCTGGACGTACTGCACCTGGCGCTTTGTGTCCAGCCACACGCGCTGGACGAGGTCGAACGCGTTGTAGGTCGCCGCGTGACCCATGTGGGTCGCGTCGTACGGCGTGATGCCGCAGACGTAGATACGGGCGACGGGACCGGGGACGAGAGTGACCAGGCCGCCGGTCGCGGTGTCGTGGATCCTCAGGTCCCGGCCTTGACCGGGCAGGGCGGGGACTTCGGAAGCGGGCCAGGCATGCATGTACATGAGACTAACCGGCCGCGAGTTCGCCCTACGAACCGGACCAGGCCGGATGACCGGAAAGGCGATCTTGCGGACGGGCCGCCGATGTGCTGCACCGCCCGCCGGACGCCCCGCAGGAAGGGCCGTACCGCGCCGTCGGCCGGCTGCGGCGGCTCACGGCCGTCCGCGCGGTTTTCCCGCCCCCCTTCGGGGCCCTGCCGCACCTCAGCGGACTTCACTCGATCCGCTCAGACGGGCGGCCAGGGAATGGCGGGCCATTCCCCGCTCGGCTCCGGATGGGTCCCGGCCGTCAGCAGCGCCTCGACACGCGCGCGCGTGGCCGTCAGCTCCTCCGCCGTGATCAGCCCGGCCAGCCGGCCGGCCAGCGCGCCGCCGTCGCCCAGGGTGTCGCGCAGGTCCTTGAGGACGTCGACCGCCTCGGGGGTGAGCGGTTCGCCCGCCCAGCCCCACAGCAGCGTGCGCAGCTTGTTCTCGGCGTTGAAGGTGACCCCGTGGTCGATGCCGTACAGCCGTCCGTCGGCGGTCGGCAGCAGATGGCCGCCCTTGCGGTCGGCGTTGTTGATCACCGCGTCGAGGACGGCGAGCCGGCGCAGCCGCTCGTCGTCGGCGTGCACGAGCAGCGCCGTGCGGCCCTCGCCGACGTCGGCCAGGCCGATCGCCTTCCAGCCCGGTCCGGGTTCCTCGCCGTCGACCAGGGCGAGCAGTTCGGCGTCGGGGGCCGCCTCGATCCACAGCTGGCACATGCCCTCGCCGTAGGGTCCCTCCCGCAGCACCGTGGGCGGCACCAGGCCCCAGCCGGTGGCCTCGGAGACCTCGTACGCGGCCACCTCACGCTCGGCGAGGGTGCCGTCGGGGAAGTCCCACAGGGGGCGCTCCCCGGCGACCGGCTTGTAGACGCAGGACGCCTCCTGCCCGTCGTGGACGACCGTGCAGAACAGTGCGGCGTTGGACGCGTCGCGGATGCGGCCGCGTACCTTCAGCTCGCCCCCGGCCAGCAGCTCGGCGGGGGTGGTGGCGGGCGTCACGCTCCGCGGCGGTATCCGTTCTGGCGCGGACATACGTGTCCTTCCGGATCGAGCGGCAGGCTGCACAGCGGGCACGGCGGCCTTCCGGCGTTGACGACGTCGAGGGCGCGCTTGGCGAAGGCCCTGGCCTGCGCGCCGGTGAGCCGGACCCGGAGCATCGGGGGGCCGTTCTCCTCGTCCTGGAGCAGCCGTTCCTCGGCCTCGGCGAGGTCCTCGTCGGAGTCGGCGTCCAGTTCCACCAGCGCCTGGGCCTCGACGATCATGCGCTGTTCGTCGCCGTCCCAGGCCAGGGCCATGGTGCCGACGCGGAACTCCTCCTCGATGGGGGTGTCGAGCGGGGCGCTGTCCGAGACCTCGTTCGGGGCGACCGCGGGCACCGGCGCGCTGCCGCCGCTACGGCGTACCACCTCGTCGAGCAGTTCGTCCATGCGCTCCGCGAGCGCGGCGACCTGGGTCTTCTCCAGGGCCACGCTGGTCACCCGGGGGCCGGCGGAAGCCTGGAGGAAGAACGTACGGCGCCCGGGCAGCCCGACCGTGCCGGCCACGAAGCGGTCCGGGGGGTCGTAGAGGAACACCTGACGGGACACGTCCTGTCTCCATTGAAATCGAGAATGCGTGAAGGTCCATGCGTGAACGCGATGATGTCAACCGCTTCACCCTACTGCGGCCGACGATCACGGTGCGCCCGCACCGCCTCCGACCGGAGCGTCTTCACCTGGCGGTTCCTCGCGGGGCACAAGGGAGGCGAAATCCCCGGTGTCGCCGAGGCGAACGAGGAACGGCCGCAGGCGCGTGTACCGGATCGCGGTGACGGAGCAGGGTTCGACGGAGATCCGCTGGAACAGGTCGAGGTGCAGGCCGAGCGCGTCGGCGACGAGGGACTTGATGACGTCGCCGTGCGAGCACATCAGGTAGACGGCGTCCGGGCCGTGGTCGCGTTCCACGCGCGCGTTCCACGCGCGCACGGCTTCCGCGGCGCGGGCCTGCATGGCCCGCATGGACTCGCCTCCGGGGAACGCGGCGGCCGACGGATGGGCCTGTACGACCTGCATCAGCGGCTCGTCGTTCAGCTCGGCGAGTTTGCGTCCGGTCCAGTCGCCGTAGTGGCACTCCCCGATCCGGTCGTCGGTGTGGGCGTTCAGCCCGGGCCGGGACTCCAGGAGTGGCCGGATCGTCTCCTGGCAGCGTTGCAGGGGGCTGGTGACCGCTTCGGCGAGGGGCAGCGCGGCGAGCCGTCCGGGCAGTGCGGCGGCCTGCGCGGCGCCGCGCTCGTCCAGGGCGACGCCCGGCGTCCAGCCGGCCAGCTCGCCCGCGGTGTTGGCGGTGGAACGTCCGTGCCTTACGAGGATCAGCGTGGGCATGCGGCCCAGGGTAAGCGCCCGCCCGAGGTGCCCCGGGGTGCCGGTGCCGCGAAGTGCGGGCGGGACGGGCCGGTCCTGGCACGTTCCTCGCCCCGGTCAGCGAGGAGTCCGGGCGCGTCCGCCGGCCGGCCTGGCCGGCGTGGAAATGCCGAATGCGCGTCAGCGGCCCCGGAACGGGGACATCGATGGCCGCCACGCGCGCGTGGACGGGTCTGAGGTCTTGACCGGCTGGTGGCGGGCGTTCCGGCGGCCCCGGCGGCGCAGATGCGCGTCCGGTGGGCGGCGCGATGCGGAGGTCGCTCGCCGTCAGGCGAACTCGGGGGCGGTGGGCGCGGGGCCGCCCAGGGCGTTGCGGCGCTCGGGCATCCGCAGGGACACCATGCGCCGCCAGCCCGCCGCCCGCTCGTACCCGTACACGGCGTGGATGCCGGCCGCGAGCAGCGCGGACCTGGCCTTCGGCCAGCCGAGGATGCGGCCCATGCGGTCCATGACGGCGAGGCTGACGTCCCGGTGGATCCGGATCTCGGCCAGGGCGCACTCGCGCAGCACGCGCCGGATGGCGGGGCCGTGACCGGCCTGGGCGAGGCGCAGCAGTTCCTCGTGGCAGTAGGCGAGGTGGTTGTCCTCGTCGTTCGAGATCATCTTGACGGCGCGGCCGAGTTCCGGGTGGTCGCCGAAGTGCTTGCCCAGCATCGCCATCTGCTCGCAGGCCCGCTGCTCGGTGACCCGGCTGTGGGCGAGGTAGACGACGATGTCCTGGACCGTCAGCGGCTCCTCGGCGTTGAGCTTGTCGTGGGCGAGTCCGATGCCCTGGCGTTCCAGGAGCATGGTGTAGTCCGTCTCCGGCGGGACCGGGACGGGCCGCAGACCGCGCTTGTTCATCAGCGCGTTGAAGATGCGTCCGTGCTTGTCCTCGTCGGCGCCGTGGCGGGTGATCTTGGGGGCGAGTGCGCGTTCGCCCGGTGGCACGAGTGCGGCGATCCGCGCGTTCTCCCAGCCGCCCTGTGATTCCCCGCTGGCCGCGATGGAGCAGAAGAGCCGGAAGGACTCGTCGTTGTCGAGGATCTCCTGGAAGAGACTCTTGGCCGAAAGCATCGTGGGCACCTTCCTGCGGGATGCGCGGGTTCCGCGGGGCTCCGCCGGTTTCCGTGAGATTCCGCAAAGAACGAGTCAAATGCCGCGCAGAAGGTGCCGCAACAGGTATGTCGGACAACTCCGCCGAACGGATGAGCCGTCGGGTCGTGGCGGTGGCGTAACCGTGCGGGCGCGGGTGCGTTGTTTCCCGTGACGGCCGTGGCGGGGAAGACCCCCGAGCCCCCACCACGGCCGTGAGAACTCCCGCTCCGGAGGCCGTGGGCCTCGCTTCAGGCGAGGTCCGCGCGGTCCAGGGCCTCGGTGCCGGCACGCAGGGAGGCGATCCGCTCGTCGAGCGTGAAGCCCGCGGGGGCGAGGGTGAGGGTGGTGACCCCGGCCGCGGCGTAGGCCTTCATCCGGTCGGCGATGCGGTCGACGGAGCCGAGCAGGGTGGTCCGGTCGATCAGGTCCTGCGGTACGGCGGCCGCGGCGCCCTGCTTGTCGCCCGAGAGGTACTTGTCCTGGATCTCGGCGGCTTCCTTCTCGTAGCCCATGCGCTGGGCGAGCTGGTTGTAGAAGTTCTGCTTGCGGCTGCCCATGCCGCCGACGTACAGGGCGGTGTAGGGGCGGAAGGTGTCGGCGAGCCGGGGCACGTCCTTGTCGTCGCCGACGGCGAGCGGCAGGGTCGGGCAGACGTCGAACCCGTCGAGGCCCTTGCCCGCCTTCTCGCGCCCGGCACGCAGATACTTGACGGCCGTCTCCTCCAGGTGGTCGGCCGAGGGGAAGATGAGCAGCGCCCCGTCGGCGATCTCCCCGGTCTGCTCCAGGTTCCTGGGTCCGATGGCGGCGATGTAGAGGGGGATGTGCTCGCGCTGCGGGTGCACGGTCAGCCTGATCGGCTTGCCGGGGCCGCCGGGCAGCGGCAGCGTCCAGTGCTCGCCCTCGTACGACAGGCGTTCGCGGGTCATGGCCCGGCGGACGATCTCGACGTACTCGCGGGTGCGGGCCAGGGGCTTGTCGAACGTGACCCCGTACCAGCCCTCGGAGACCTGCGGACCCGAGACGCCGAGGCCGAGCCGGAAGCGGCCGCCGGACAGCGAGTCGAGGGTCGCGGCGGTCATCGCGGTCATGGCAGGCTGACGGGCCGGGATCTGGAAGATGGCCGAGCCGACGTCGATCCGCTCCGTGTGCGCGGCGACCCAGGTCAGCACGGTGGCCGCGTCCGATCCGTACGCCTCGGCGGCCCAGCACACGGCGTACCCCAGCCGCTCGGCCTCCTTGGCCACGGCCAGATTGTCCGCGTCCATCCCGGCGCCCCAGTACCCGAGGTTGATCCCGAGCTGCATGACCGATTCCCCTTACCCGCCAGTAACGTCCCTGTCCGCCAGACCTTAGCGCGCCCCGCCCCACGGCAGCTACGGCCCGGGGAACGGCCGGCGCTCCGTGGCGGGAGCGGCCCGCTGCCCCCACGGGGTCGGCGGGAGTGACGGGCCGAGGGGCGCGTGGGTGTGCCGGGGTGGACGAGGCGCGGGGCCGGACGGGGCCAGGCCGCGGATCGCCGGGCCGCGGCCGTCTTGCCGACGGTGATCCCGCTCCAGGTCGCCCCCGCCTGGGTCCGCGACCGCACCGGCGTGGCCGCCCCGGCGTGGCGTCCCAGCGCAGGGTGCTCGCCGGCCTCGCCCCGGAGTCGGGGATCGCGACGAGTCGGAGGTCGCAGCGAGTCGGAGGTCACGACCAGTTGGAGGTCGCGACGCGGACCGCGGATCTCCGCCGCCGGCCGCTGATGGGCGGCGGCGTGCCGGAGTACGGCGCCGGGCGGGTCGTCCTCGGGCAGCTTTGTACGGTTTCTCGTGGCCCAGGCGGGTTCCGGAACCGGGGGTCAGGCGATCGGATCCGGCGAGGGTGACTGCCCGTGGCCGCTCTTCCGGTCGTGCCGTCCGGCCCGGTTGAGCCCCCGTCGCGGCGCGCGGTCGTGGGGGGGCGCGTGGCGGGGGGAATCGGTTGTCCACAGGTGCCCACGGGGGCAGTTCCGGCCAGTAGGGTCGACGGACATGGAGCAGAGGCATCTGGGCCGTACCGGCCTGCGCGTGTCCCGGATCGGACTCGGCACCCTCACCTGGGGCCGGGACACCGACGAGCACGACGCCGCGGACATGCTGAAGGCGTTCTGGGAGGCGGGCGGGACCCTCGTCGACACCGCGGACGTGTACGGCGCGGGTGAGGCCGAGTATCTGCTCGGACAGCTGATAGAAGGGCTCGTGCCGCGCCGGGACCTGGTCATCTCGACGAAGGCGGGGAGCGTAGTGGACCCGGACCGCCGTTTCGACGGCTCGCGCGGCCATCTGCTGGCCGCCCTCGATGCCTCCCTCGCCCGCCTCGGCACGGACCACGTCGACGTCTGGCACATCCACGCCTTCGACCCGCACACCCCGCTGGAGGAGACCCTTCAGGCCCTCGACCTGGCCGTCAGCAGCGGTCGCGCGCGCTACGCGGGAGTCTCCAACTTCTGCGGCTGGCAGCTCGCCAAGGCCGCCACCTGGCAGCTGTCACAGCCGGGCACCCGCACCCGGCTGGCGAGCACACAGATGGAGTACTCGCTGCTCCAGCGCGGTGTGGAACGCGAAGTGCTGCCCGCCGCCGTCGATCTGGGCGTCGGCCTGCTGCCCTCGTCCCCGCTCGGCCGCGGCGTTCTGACCGGCAAGTACCGCAACGCGACTCCGTCGGACTCGCGCGGCGCCTCCGAGCACCTGGCGCCGTTCGTCGCGCCGTACCTGGACGACACCGCGAGCCGGATCGTGGACGCCGTGGCGACGGCGGCGGACGGGCTCGCGGTGACCCCGCTCCAGGTCGCTCTCGCCTGGGTCCGCGACCGCCCCGGCGTGGCCGCCCCGATCATCGGCCCGCGCAACGCGCAGCAGCTCACGGCGGCGTTGTCAGTGGAGGCGCTTAATCTTCCTGACGAGATCTGCCGAGCGCTGGACGATGTGTCGGCGCCCCTGCACCGCTATCCCGATCACGACTGGAGCACCCTGTGAGCACGGACCCGGAGACCACGGAGGAAGCCCGGCCGGGGATCCCGGAGGCGACGGAACCGGAAGCCGCGGACGCAACGGAACCCGCGGACGGGCCGGAGAGCGCGGGCGAGGACAGCGCCGAGCCGTCCGGCGCCGCGACGAGCGAGGGCGGCACCGATGCCGCCGCCCAGCAGTCCGAGGCGGAGGCGGAACTCGCCGCCCAGCGCGTCGAGCGGGAGCGGATCGAGCAGCGCAAGGCCGACAAGAAGGGGCCGATCGAGAGCGGCGCCAAGCTCAGCGGCACGGCGGCCGATCTGCTCGCGGCCGTGCGGGCCGTGGAGAGCGGCGAGCGGCCGGCCGCGGAGGTCTTCGGCGAGGCGGCGCCCACGCCGCGCAGACCGGCCGCTGCGGAGCCCGCGCGTCGACCGCAGCCAGCCCCGGCCGCCGAACCCACCGCCCAGGCACCGGCGGCGGTCGACGCGGTGCGCGCGGTACTGCGCGACGGCGGCGCCCCCGAAAACCTCGCCCCCCAGGTGGCCGCGGCGCTCGGCGAGGGCGCGGACGCCCGGCTGCGGTCGGATCCCTGGCTGTTGCTGCGGGTCGGCGGCGTACGACCGGAGCAGGCCGACGGCTTCGCGCGGGCGTTGCTCGGCGCCGAGTGCGGCCCGGACGACGAGCGGCGCGGCCGGGCCGTGACCGGCTGGCTGCTGGAGCAGGCGGCGCTGGCCGGGCACACCGCCCTGGAGATGCCCGCGCTGCTCGCCGCGCTGGCCCAGCGGGGCGTGCCGGATCCGGACGCGGCCGTGCAGGGCACGCTCGCGGAGGGCGAGGCCCTGGTCTTCCAGGACGCCTTGGAGGAGCCCGGCGCCCAGGCCCGGCCGCGCCCGGCGCAGGACGCCGCAGACGCCGAGGACAGCGGCGAAGGGGAGGACGGCGAGGAGGAGCGGCCCGTCCGGGTCCTCGTCGGTCTTGAGCGGTACGCGCTCGCCGAGGAGAGCCTTGCCGACGGCCTGGCCCGCCAGCTCAACTCCGTACCGAAGCAGGACGGCCCGGCCGATGCCTGGCAGCGCGCGGCCACGACCGCGGGGGGCTCGGCGGGTGAGCTGATCGCGGCGGTCGCGGGGCACGGACTGGTGCTGCACACGGGCGGCCACGCGTCCCTCGTCGACCCGGCGCGCCTGCTGCACGAGGCGCCGGCGCTGGGCCTGCGGGCCTGGGCCGCCGCGCACACGGCCGACGGCCGGGACGAGTGCGCGGCGCTGCTCGCCGGCTTCGACGGCCCGGACGCACCGGCGGACCGGACCGGCCGCGGGACCGCGACCGTGGCGGGGCTGCTGGCGGGCACCGAAGGGCCGGGGCGGGACACGGACGGCGCCCTGGACCTCGATCTGCTGATCGTGCTCGACGCGCCCCAGCTCGATGTCGAGACCGCCGCCCTGCTCGTGGAGTCGCTGCCGGACGGGGCGCGGCTGGTGCTCTCCGGTGACCCGGCGGTCCTGTGGTCGGCCGGGCCCGGGCGGGTCTTCGCCGATCTGCTCCTGACCCGGGCGTGCCCGCAGATCGCCTCGCGGGTGCCCGATCCGGGGCCACTCGGCGAACTCGTCTCCGGTATCGGCATCGGCGAACTGAACCAGGTCGAGGCGCCCGGCAAGGAGGTCGTGATCGTACCCGTGCGGGACGCGGGCGAGGCCGTGCACCGGGCCGTGCAGCTGGTCGCGGACTCGGTGCCGCGGGCCATCGGCGTCCCGGCCGAGCAGACGGTGGTGATCACGCCGGGGCACGGCGGAGCGGCCGGCACCCGCGCGCTCAACGCAGCGCTCAAGGAGCGGCTCAACCCGGGGCCCGGCCGCTTCGGCGGCTTCGACCCCGGCGACCGGATCGCCTACTCCCCCGCTCCCGGCCGTACGCTTCCCGGCCGGGTCGTGCAGGCCGACTCCGACGGACTGCACCTGTCCTGCGCGGACGGGCCGGTCGTGGTGGCGCGGGAGCAGGTGGAGCGGTCCGTGCGGCACGGGTGGGCGCTGACCGCGCACCAGGCGGTGGGCGCCCGGTGGCCGGCGGTGGTCGTGGTGCTGCCCGGCGATGCCGCGCAGGCGCTCAACAGGCCGTGGGTGTACACGGCGTTCGGCCGTGCCGACCGCCATCTGTCCGTGGTGCACGGCGTGGAGCAGGTGCTGCCCAGAGCGGTCGCCGAGATCCCCGCCAAGCCCCGGACCACCCGGCTGCCGGCCCTGCTGCGCGCCCAGCTCCCGCAGGCCGACTGACCCGCCCGGCCCTCGGGGCCGGCACGACGGCGACCACGACCGACGAATACCGACGCCGGCCGGGCACAGGGGCGGCACGGTCACCACGACCGCACCGGCACGAGGGCCGGCACCACGAGGGCACCGGCAAGAAAACGACCCGCGCCCCGACCCCGGCCGTGCGGCCGGACACGACGCGTGACCCACGGCGGCGGAACACGGCCGTGGGTCACGCACTGTGGCGGGCGAAACGCGCGGCGGGCCGAGCGCGGCCGTGGGCCGAACGCGGCGGTGCCGCGCGGGGCTCATGCCCGTGCGGCACCGGCGTCGGTCGGTTCAGCGATCCGCGTCCAGGGGCTCCAGGTCCTCGTCCTCGTCGCCGTGCAGGTCCAGCTCGTCCTCAAGATCGTCGTCGGCGTCGTCCGCGGTGTCCTCGTCGTCGAAGACGGCGCTGACGTCGAAGCGGCAGACCACCCGCTGCGGATCGATCTGCTCGAACGGCGCCTCCAGCCACTCGCCGGGTTCGGCGGGTTCGTCCGCCGCGGTCACCCACAGCGTCGAGTCGCCCTCCTCCAGGCCGAACTCCTTGTGCCGGGAGGCGATCTCGTCCGGTTCGAACTCGCCGAACAGGATCCCCAGCGCCCCGTGCACCGTGCCGGAGGCATCCACGCCCGCGCCGCCCTCGTACTCCGCCGCCTCGACCCGTCCGGCCTGGGCCAGCAGCCGCTGCGGTTCCACCACGGCGTAGTCGCGGCGGATCAGCACGCTCAGGGCGTTCGGTTCCTCCGGGCCCGCGTACGGCGGCAGCGACTCATCCGTGCCGGGGATCTCGAAGGGCGTGACCTCGTCGTAGCGGTCGTAGAGCAGCTCGTCGTAGGTCTCGGCGGCCGCCGCGAGCTGGTTGAACGCCTCGTAGACGGCCGGGTCGTCCTCACCCGACCTGCGTTCGACCGCGGCCAGGTGGCGGTCGAGCGCGGTCTTGACCGCCTCGGCGGCGGCGCGTACCTCGGCAGCGGTGGGCTGCGCAGCATCAGACATAGTGCAGACGCTATCCGTACCCGGCCCCAGCCCGCACAATAGATGCGATGCCGGAATACGAATTTGTCGACGTGTACGTTCCGCGGGGGGTGTCCCGTAAGGACGCCACGCGTCTGCTGACGGACCATGCCGAGTACGGACACTGGGAGTTGGACCGACTGAGCCTGCTGCGCGACGGCAGCCGCAGGGTGCGGTTGCGCCGGCGGATCATCCGCCAGGTGCGTGCCACATGGTGAGACGGTGAGACACAGCACCTGACCGGAGCGGCCCCGTCCTGCGGGGCCGCTCCGTCTCACCGCCGTTCGCACGTCAGGCCGCGGCCCGCGCCTTGCGGTAGAGCACCGCGCCGGCCAGCAGCGCGCCCGCGCTCAGCGGGACGGCGGCGTCGATCGGCAGGCCGCTGCCGGTGTGGGCGAGCTGCGCGGCTCCGTCAGGTCGCGTGACGGAGCTGTCGCCCTGCGGGCGGATGTGCGAGGTGTGTGCGGCCGGTGTTTCGCCGCCCTTGGCGGGCGGGGTGCCCGGCGTACTCGGGTGGCCCGGGTTTCCGGGCGGGGTCGTGCGACCGCCGCCAGGAGGGTTTTCATGGCCGCCACCCGGAGGGGTTTCGTGGCCCCCGCCGGGAGGGGTTTCATGCCCGCCGCCGGGAGGGGTTTCGTGGCCGCCGCCCGTGCCGTTGGCGCAGTCGTTCCCGGTCGCGGCGTTGCCGGCCCCGATGACGTCGACGCTGTTGCCGCACACATTCACCGGCACGTCGATCGGCACCTGCACCGTGTTGCCGGAGCCCACGCCGGGCGAACCGTCGGTGCGACCGCCCGTGTGCGCACCGCCCGAGTCACCGTGACCGCCCGCGGCGGCGCCCGCGCGTTGGGTGCAGGCGTTGCCCACCGCCGGGTTGAGGACTCCGATGATGTTCACGGTGTTGCCGCAGACGTTCACCGGCACGTGCACGGGCACCTGGACGGTGTTGCCGGACAGCACGCCGGGCGAGTGCGTGGCGGTACCGCCCGCTCCCGCGTCGGCGTGGGCGTATCCGCTGGTGGCGGCGAGCGCGCCGGTGGCCGCCATCACGGTGATCAGGCCCTTGCGGGTGCCCTGTCGCATAGGTGAATCCCCCCTGCGTTCGATGATGTTCCGTTTTTTTCTGGTTCTTTATGCTTTGCGCTGCGCTGGATTCCCCGGTTGTCGTTCCGCAGGGCGGATGCGTTCCGCGGGGCGGATGCGTTCCGCCGGGGAAACCGGTCGGCCCCGGAGCGCATGGCGCGCGCTCCGGGGCCGACGAGAGGACGCCCCTCAGGGAGTCGACGTCACTTGTTGACGCAGGTGTTGCCGAAGGCGGGGTTCAGCAGCCCGATCACCGAGATCGTGTTGCCGCAGACGTTCACCGGGACATGCACCGGAACCTGGATGACATTGCCGGAGACGACGCCCGGGGACTGCACGGCGGCACCCTGGGCACCGGAGTCCGCGACGGCGAGGCCCGCGCCCGCGAGAACCAGACCACCAGTGGCAGCCGCAGCAGCGACGACCTTCTTGATCATTCTTCCTCCTTGTTGGCAAGTGCGGCCCCAGCTGCGGACCGCATCACGTGTAACGAGGAGGGAGTAATGGGGCTACGAGCGTATGGTCGCATTCACCCGTCCCAGTGGTCTCCGCACGCGTGGCCGATTTCAGGACGCGTCGATGAACCGGTCGAGCACCCGCACACCGAACTTCAGCCCGTCCACCGGCACGCGTTCGTCAACGCCGTGGAACATGCCCGCGAAGTCCAGCTCCGGAGGCAGCTTCAGGGGCGCGAAGCCGAAGCCGCGGATGCCCAGGTCGTCGAAGGACTTGGCGTCCGTGCCGCCGGAGAGCATGTACGGGATGGCCTTGGCGGCCGGGTCCTCGGCGACCAGCGCGGACTGCATCGCCTCCACCAGCGCGCCGTCGAAGCCGGTCTCGACGGCCTTGTCGGAGTGCACGTCCTCCCGCCGCACCTTCGGCCCGAGGATCCGGTCGAGGTCGGCGAGGAACTCCTCCTCGTACCCGGGCAGGAACCGCCCGTCGACGTGCGCGGTGGCCTCGCCCGGGATGACGTTGACCTTGTAACCGGCGTTCAGCTGCGTGGGGTTGGCCGTGTTGCTCAGGGTCGCGCCGATGAGCTTGGCGATACCGCCCAGCTTGGCGAGCGTCGCCTCCATGTTCTCCGGGTCGAGTTCGGTGCCGAGCGCGTCGCCCAGCTCGTCGAGGAAGGCCCGGGTGGTCTTGGTGACCCGCACCGGGAACCGGTGCCGGCCCACCCGGGCGACCGCCTCGGACAGCTCGGTGATCGCGTTGTCCCGGTGGATCATCGAACCGTGTCCGGCGGTTCCGGCCACGGTCAGCTTCATCCAGTGCATGCCCTTCTCGGCCGTCTGGATCAGATAGAGGCGGCGCTGCTCGCTCACGGTGAACGAGAAGCCGCCGACCTCGCTGATCGCCTCGGTGACACCGTCGAACAGCCCGGGGTGGTTGTCGACCAGCCAGCGGGCGCCGTAGGTGCCTCCGGCCTCCTCGTCGGCGAGGAAGGCGAGCACGATGTCCCGCGGGGGGCGCCGGCCGCTGCGCAGCCGGTCGCGTACGACGGCCAGCGTCATGGCGTCCATGTCCTTCATGTCCACGGCGCCGCGCCCCCAGACGCACCCGTCGGTGACCTCACCGGAGAACGGGTGGTGGGTCCAGTCGTCGGCGTTGGCCGGTACGACGTCGAGGTGACCGTGGATCAGCAGTGCGGGCCGGGACGGGTCCTCGCCCTCGATGCGGGCCACGGTCGAGGCGCGCCCCGGGTGCGACTCGAAGACGCTCGGTTCGAGGCCCACCTCGGCGAGCTTCTCGGCGACGTATTCGGCGGCCTTGCGCTCGCCCGGGCCCGAGTGGTCGCCGTAGTTGCTGGTGTCGATCTGGATCAGCTCGCGGCAGAGGTCCACGACCTCGTCCTCGCCGGTGATGCCCCTGGCCGTGTCCGTCTCGCTCACGCTGCTTCCTCCCGCGCTGTCGCTGCTGGTGGTCACCCTCATCCTCCCTCGCCACCGCCCCGGCCCCAAGCCCGGTCCCGGCCCGTCACAAGGCGTTCACGCGGGACCGGGCGCGGGGACGGGGCGTGATCGGGCACCTTCGGAAGCCTGGTAATGTTTTCCTCGTCGCCGCGGGGGAAACCCGCGCGACGGACACCTTGTCCGGGTGGCGGAATGGCAGACGCGCTAGCTTGAGGTGCTAGTGCCCTTTATCGGGCGTGGGGGTTCAAGTCCCCCCTCGGACACCAGTGGAGACCCCTGTTGATCAGGGGTCTTTCTGTTTGGTCGGGGGTCCGTAGGCATGTCGTGGTCCCGCACAATGGGGGCATGACGACGCGTTCTTGGTGTCCGTGTGGGCTGGGCGGGAGGTACGAGGGGTGTTGCGGGCGGTATCACCGGGGGGCGGGTGCGGCGCCGACCGCTGAGGCGCTGATGCGGTCGCGGTACGCGGCCTTCGTACGGGGGGACGCGGGGTATCTGCTGCGCACCTGGCATCCGCGGACGCGGCCCGTGCGGCTCGATCTCGATCCGGGGCTGCGGTGGACCGGCCTCGAGGTGCTGGGCACGACGGACGGCTCGGCCTTCCACACCACCGGGACCGTGACCTTCCGGGCCTCCTACCGGGGCGGCTCGCTGCACGAGCGCAGCCGGTTCGAGCGGGTCGACGGGGCGTGGGCGTATGTCAACGGGGATGTCCTCGACTGACGGCCGGGTGGCCGCCCGTGGCCGGGGCTTCCAGCCGGGCGGGTCAGGGCGCGAGGACGTCCAGTTCCTGGAGCGCGCCCATGGTGATCTCACGGGTCAGCCGCTCGGCACGGTCCGCGTCGCCGCCGCGCACCGCCTCCGCGACCTGGACGTGCAGGGTGACGGCGGCCGGGTCGGGGTCCTCGAACATGACCTCATGGTGGGTGCGGCCGACGAGGACTTCCGCGACGACATCGGCCAGCCGGGCGAACATCTCGTTGCCGGACGCGGTGAGGATCACCCGGTGGAAGGCGACGTCGTGGACGAGGTACGCCTCCAGCCTGTGGCCGCGTGAGTTGGCCACCATGGCGAGCGCACACTCGGTGAGTTCGGCGCACTGCTCGGCCGTGGCGTGCCGCGCGGCGAGTCCGGCCGCGACCGGTTCGATCGCCGAGCGCAGTACGGTCAGCGAGCGCAGCTGGCCCGGGCGGTCGGCGCCCGCCAGGCGCCAGCGGATGACCTGCGGGTCGTAGACGTTCCACTCGGACTTCGGGAGCACGGTCACACCCACCCGGCGCCGGGACTCGACCAGGTGCATGGACTCAAGGACGCGCACCGCCTCGCGCATCACCGACCGCGACACCTCGAAGTGCTGGGCCAGTTCGTCCGTGCGCAGAACGCTGCCCGTGGGGTACTCCCCGGCGGTGATCGCGGGTCCGAGGGTGTCCAGTACGCGGCCGTGCAGCCCCCGGCCCGGTGTGCTCATGCACTCAGCGTACAGAGTGGATCACGCCCCAAAAAGTCAGACTTATTTATTAGAGACCCTTGAATTCGTCGTACCTAATGGGATTCAGTGTGGCCGACGTCGGATGTCGACGTCGCAGGTCGAGGAAGACAGCGAGGCAGTGATGCGTACCCCTCATGTCGTCGTGGTGATGGGCGTCGCGGGCACGGGCAAGACCACGATCGGTCCCCTGCTCGCGGCCCGGCTCGGCGTCCCGTATGCCGAGGGTGACGACTTCCACCCGCCGGCCAACATCGCCAAGATGTCGGCCGGGATTCCGCTGGACGACACTGACCGGTGGCCGTGGCTCGATGCCATCGGCGGCTGGGCGCACGGGCGGGCGGGCCTGGGCGGGGTGGTGAGCAGCTCGGCGCTGAAGCGGTCGTACCGCGACCGGCTCAGGGCGGCGGCCCCCGGGATCGTGTTCGTGCACCTGGCGGGTGACCGTGCGCTCATCGAGGACCGCATGTCCCACCGGCAGGGCCACTTCATGCCGACCGCGCTGCTGGACTCCCAGTTCGCCACGCTCCAGCCGCTGGAGCCGGACGAGCCGGGTGCCACGGTGGACGTCTCCGGCAGCCCGGACGAGATCACCGCGCGGGCCGCCGAGGCACTGGCCGCGCTTCCCGGCCCCGCGCGGTGACACCCCCGCAGCACCCCCGCCTCGGCAACGTCTCCCCGTCCCCGTCCATCCGCAAGGGAATCCGTGACCGGTCTCAGCGCCGAGACGCCGGCAGCGGACACCGTCCAGCCCCTCACCTCGGCAACGTCGTCTCCCCGTCCCCGTCCATCCGCAAGGGAATCCGTGACCGGTCTCAGCGCCGAGACGCCGACAGCGGACGCCGTCCAGCCCCTCACCTCGGCAGGGCACACCCAGCTCGGCACAGCCGTGCCGGCGGGCACCGCCGTGATCGTCCTGTGCGCATCGGCGTCCCGGCGCTCGCGGGACTGTCCGTGAGGCACGGGCTGGTGCCGCCGCACCCCGGCCCGCTGGTCGCGATCGACGCGGTCGGCGCCGACCTGGGCGTCACCCGGCGCTCGGTGTGCTCGTCGCCGCCCCCACCGTCGTCATCGCGGCCCGCTGTTCGCGAAGGCCGCCGCCCGCCGGGGGGACGTCCCGGCGCCCGAGCGGATGATCCCGCGGCGCCCCTCCGAGGAACTGTGCGGCGGGCCGGCGGTGGGTCAGGGGCGCCACAGGGGGTGTTCCCGGGCTGCCCAGTCGCGGCTCACGGTGCCGGTGCGCAGGCCGCGGCGGGCTTCCGGGTCGGCCAGGGCCATGCCGATGTGGCCGGCCAGCACGACGCCCATGGTGAGGGCGAGCCAGTCGTGCACGAAGGTCGCCGAGGTGCGCCACATCAGCGGGGTGAGATGGGTGAACCACATCATCAGGCCCGTGCCGAGCATCACCAGCGTGGCTCCGGCGATCCAGGCGGCGTAGACCTTCTGGCCGGCGTTGAACTTGCCCGCGGGGCGCGCGGAGTGCCGCTTGTCACGGCGCAGGGCCGCCCTGAGCCAGACCCGGTCGTGCGGGCCGAAGCGGTTCAGGAAGCGCAGGTCGGCGCGGAACGCCCGGGAGGCGAGCCCCAGCAGTACGGGCACCGGCAGCGCGAGGCCAGCGCACTCGTGGACGCGGACGACGAGGGCGCGGCGGCCGACGGCGACGGCGAGCTGGGGGACGTAGAGGCAGGCCGCGGTCAGCACGCACACGCCCATCAGCGCGGCCGTCGTGCGGTGCACCCAGCGTTCGGCGCGGGAGAAGCGCGGCAGCCGGGCCGTGCCCGCGGTGGCCTCAGTTCGTAGGCTCATCGGTCCGTCCGTTGGAGCGGCCGACCCAGGCGTCGACGTCGTATCCCAGGTGCTCCCAGTACCCGGGTTCGACCCGGTCGGTGACGGTGATACCGGAGAGCCACTTCGCCGACTTGTAGAAGTACATGGGGGCCACATACAGACGGACGGGTCCGCCGTGGTCGTGGCCGATGTCCTCGTCCTGCATGCGCAGCGCGACCAGCACGTCGGGGCGGCGGGCCTGGTCGAGGGTGAGGCTCTCGGTGTAGGTGCCGTCGAAGCAGGTGAAGCGGATCGCGCGGGCCGTGCCGCGCACGCCCGCCGCATCCAGCAGCCGGGACAGTCTGACCCCCTCGAAGGGGGTGCCGGGGACCCGCCAGCCGGTGACGCACTGGACGTCCTTGACCAGCCGGGTCTGCGGCAGGGCGCGCAGATCGGCGAGGGAGTAGGTGCGGGGGCGGTCGACGAGTCCGCCGATCGTGAGCCGGTAGTCCGCCGGGCCCCGGTGCGGGACGGACGCGGCGACCGAGTAGTAGCGGAAGCCGCCGCCGTTCGGCAGCAGGCCCGTCAGTCCGGTGGGGTCCTTGCCGGAGGCGGCGCCGAGGAACGTCTCGGTGCCGCGCTGGAGTGCGGGGGCGGCGGCCACGGTGAGGGCGCCGAGGGCGAGGGTGCCGAGGAACACACGGCGGCCGATCGGACGGCCCTCCTCGGCCCGTGCGTCCTCGGGTGGTTCGGGGTTCACCCCGTCATTCGAGCACCGTCGGCTCCGCAGGACCAGAGGGTCGGGCCACGGGTCAGCGTTCCGTAAGGTCTTCTTGGGTTCCCGGAAAGGGACCGCACGGGTACGTCGGGTCCGGGAACGCCCCGTCGGAGGCCGCCTGCGCGGCGCCGAGCACGCGGTCGCGGGCGGCGCGGAAGGCGGCGCGGGGCTCACGGTCGGGGTACGACCACGGCCGTGGGGTCAGATGCCGGCCGATCCGCTGGAACAGGGCGGCGGCCTCGGCGCTCCGGCCCGCGCAGGACATGGCGTGGGCGAGGAAGTTGAGGTCGACGTGGCGGCGCGGGTGCTCGTCGTGCTCCCACTCCAGCCACCAGTCGAAGGCGGCCTGCAGCACCTGCCGGGCCCGGGGCCCCGACCAGTGCCCGGAGGCGACGGGGTCGGCGGTCACCAGGCCCGCGGTGGCCAGCGTCCGGAAGCGCTCGGCGTGCGCGACGACCGGCAGGACGGCGAGCGGGGAGTCGGCGGGGGCGCGGGCCGCGGTCCGGTCGGCGAACGCGTACGCCTCGTGGCCCGGGTCGGCGCCGGGCTCGGGGTGACGCTCGGCCAGGCGCGCGGTCATCAGATGGTGGGCGTGGTGGTGGTCGCGGTGACGGCGGCACACCTCGGCGAAGGCGTCCGCGGTCTCCTCGTCGGTGCCGAGGTCGCGGGCGAGCAGGAGCAGACCGAGCCATGGGGTCGGGTCGGCGGGCGCCAGTTCGGCAGCGGCGCGGCAGGCGGCGCGGGCCGCGGCGGGCTCCTCCTTGCCGCGCAGGGCGCGCCGCGCCAGGGCCAGGGCGAGCAGCGCGGCGGCATCGGCGGATCCGGGCTCGGCGGCCAGCCAGTCCCGGGCCCGGGCGGCGGTGTACGGCGGACGGGACAGGACGCAGATCCGGTGGCCGCGGCGGTCCCAGTCGTCGGCCGTGCGCCGCAGCAACGCCCGTACGGCCTGCCGCCGGCCCTGGGCCAGGGCGGCGCGCGCGGCGACCAGCTCGGTGTCGTCGAAGGCGTCGTCGAAGACCTCGTGGGGGCGCGCGCGGCGCGGGGTGAGCAGGGGTGGGGGTGAGGGCACCGCGGGACTTCCTGGTTGTCGAACTGCCATCGACCGATCACTCACAGCAAATCCCCAGCCAACGGTTCACGTCAAGTTCACCGAAGCTGTTGTTGCGTTCAACTACCTTTTACAGTAAGGGAGTTGGGGAAGGCCCTGGGCCGCGTGGGCGGCCTGTTCGGACCCGCCGAGGGGATCTCCGTGGCATGAGTCATGGCGGGGTCCACCCGGGCGGCGGACCATGACGGCAGGGCCGTCGGCTCGCGTCCCCCTGGCCGACCGGGCGTCGCGCCCGACCTCATCTGACCGGTTCTGGGCATCCCCGGGGCGCGAAGAGCTTCGGGAGGCTACAGTCGGCCACTACGCACCCGTGGCCCGGCCGGATGATCGAGGTACGCAGCGTGTCGGTTCTGGTTCTGAGTCTCGCCGTGAGCGCGGCCTGTTGCCTCGGCTTCGGGTTTGTGCTCCAGCAGAACGCCGCCCAGAAGGCACCCCTGAGCGACTTTCTCTCACCGCGGCTGCTGCTCGACCTGATGAAGGTGCCGCGCTGGCTCGGCGGCATCGGCCTGATGGCGGCCGGGATGATCCTCGGCGCCATCGCCCTGGGCCGGGGCGAGATCTCCCTGGTGGAGCCGCTGCTCGCCACAAACCTGCTGTTCGCCCTGGCCCTTTCCCGGCACCAGACCAGGCAGCCGCTGGGCCGCCAGGGCTGGGCGGGCCTCGCCCTGCTCGCCGGCGGCGTGACCGCGTTCATCGTGGCGGGCCGGCCGCACGGCGGGCACGCGGTCACCGACCCGGTCCGGAACTGGCTGATCATCGGAGTGATGCTGGGCCTGGCCCTGCTGCTCACCACTTTCGCCAAGCGGTCCCGGCTGAGCATGGCCCCGGTGCTGCTGGCCCTCGCCGCGGGTCTCCTGTACGGCGTGCAGGACGCGCTGACCCGGATCAGCGGGCAGCGGTTCTCCGCGGGCGGGCTCGCCGAACTGTTCTCCGGCTGGCAGCCCTACGGGGTGCTCGTGCTGGGCGTCACCGGGCTGATCCTGGTGCAGAGCGCGTTCGAGACGGCGCCGCTGCGGATGTCGCTGCCCGCGCTGACGGCCGCCCAGCCGCTGGCCGGGATCCTGTGCGGGGTGGGCTTCCTCGGTGACCGGCTGCGCACCGACACCGGGGCGCTGGCCTGGGAGGCGACCGGGCTGGCCGCCGTGGTCGTGGGCATCGTGCTCCTCGGACTGCATCCGGCGATGCCACGGGGTACGGCGAAGCCGGCGCCGAAGCGGGATCTTCAGCCCTACTGAGACCTGGCCGGTCCGGCTTGACGCCGACCTCCGCCTCCGGCCCGTGTTTCGCCCGGGGCGGCCCTCCTTCGGGGCACGAAAGGGCGTCGTTCGGCTGCGGTGGTGTGTGGGGGTTGGGTGCGTCGTTCCTTGCGTCCCTTCGGGGCACGCAACGGGGTCGTTCGGCTGCGGCTGCGTGGGGGCTGAGCGCGCTGTTCCCCGCGCCCCTTTTGCGGCACGCAACGGGGTCGTTCGACTGCGGCAGTGTGGGGCTTGGGCGCGCCGTTCCCCGCGCCCCTTTTGCGGCACGCAACGGGGTCGTTCGGCTGCGGCCGCGTGGGGGCTGAGCGCGCCGTTCCCCGCGCCCCTTCGGGGCACGCAACGGGGTCGTTCGACTGCGGCTGTGAGCGGGGGCGAGCGCGTCGTTCCTCGGGTCCCTTGGGGGCTGGGTGCTGGTTGGATGGGGGGATGAGCGCTGCTGACGAAATCCTCGACATCGTCGACGAGCACGATCGGGTCATCGGGCAGTCACCCCGCGGCGAGGCGTACGCGCGCGGGCTGCGCCACCGTTGCGCGTTCGTCCTGGCCCGGAACACGGCCGACCGGATCTTCGTGCACCGCCGTACCGCGACCAAGCTGGTCTACCCCTCCCGGTACGACATGTTCGTCGGCGGCGTGGTCGGCGCGGGCGAGTCCTACGACGACGCGGCCCTGCGCGAGGCCGAGGAGGAACTGGGGGTGACGGGGCTGCCCCGCCCGTCGCACCTGTTCACCTTCCTGTACGACGACGGCGCCGGCCACAGCTGGTGGTCGGCGGTCTACGAGGTCCGCTGCGCGCTTCCGGTCCGGCCCCAGGCCGAGGAGGTGGCCTGGCACGACTTCCTGAGCGAGGACGAGCTGGCGCGGCGGCTCGGCGAGTGGGAGTGGACGCCGGACGGGCTTGCGGCGTACCGGCGACTGCGGGCGCACCGGGGCGCGGGATGACGACCGCGGAAGACCCGGCCGGCAGGCCCCGCCGAGGAGCCCGATAGGGTCCCCGACGTGATCGAATTCCTGCGAAACGTCCGGTTCTGGTTCATGCCCGACCGGGTCCGGGACGAGGGCGACACACCTGACTACCGGTTCTCGCTGGCGAACGAGCGCACCTTCCTGGCCTGGCTGCGTACCGCGCTCGCGCTGATCGGCGGGGGTTTCGCGGTGGACCAGTTCCTGCCGGAGCTGCGCTGGGGCTGGCGGGTGGGGCTGGCGCTCGCCCTGCTCGGCGCGGGCGTCCTGTGCTCGCTGCGCGCGATCAACCACTGGGTGCGCTGCGAGCGGGCGATGCGGCGCGGTGAGGACCTGCCCGCGTCCCGGTTCCCGGCGCTGCTGAGCCTCGTCATCGGGGTGGTGGCGGTCGCCATGGTGTTCGTCGTGCTCGTCAGGCGGGAGGGGTGACGGCCGGGCGGGACCCGGGGCTGCAGCCGGAGCGGACCCGGCTCGCCTGGCGGCGCACGACCTTGTCCTG
This sequence comes from Streptomyces sp. NPDC001508, assembly GCF_040298665.1. NCBI lineage: Bacteria > Bacillati > Actinomycetota > Actinomycetes > Kitasatosporales > Streptomycetaceae > Streptomyces > Streptomyces sp. NPDC001508. Next base: position 109,178 of record NZ_JBEPAP010000005.1, on the reverse strand, counting down.
CACCGTGGTCACCGTGCTCGCCGTGCGCACCGCCCTGCACGGCGGGGCGTCTGCCGCCGGCCTCCTGGTGTGCGCGCTGTGCTGCGGGCTCTGGCTGGGCTTTCTGCTGCTCGCCCACCACCGGGTGCGGGCGCTCGCCACGACCGCGCGCCCGGCCTCCCTCACCCCCCGGCACGCCGCCGCGGCGGCGCTGTGCGCGGTGGCGATGGCGGTATGCGCGACGGCGCTGGTCATCTAGGGCCGCCCGACCGGGCCACCGGGGCCACATTCGACCCGCACACCGGCCCACCCTTCAGACCCCAGCCCCACCAGCCCGGCGCCAGCCGATGCACCCACCACCCCGCCAGGCCCATGCACCCACCACCCCGCCAACCCACGCCAGCCGATCCGCCCATCACCCCGCCAGCCGATACCCTCACGGCCCCGCCGATCCCGCGTCAGCCGATACCCCGCCACCCCGCCAGTCCCCGGCAACCGATCCGCTCACCACCCCGCCGATCCCGCGCCAGCCAATACCCCTATCACCCCGCCAGTCCCCGGCAGCCGATCCGCTCACCGCCCCGCCGATCCCGCGGCAGCTGATGCGTCCATGCCCCGCGGTCCTCCGGGGTACCCGTACGCACGCGGTCAGGATGCCCGAATATGTTCTGTATGCGTGGCAGCCTGTGCCTCGTCAGCACCCCTCACTCCTGAAGGTGAGCACCATGACAGCAGTTCATCAGGAACACGCCGCCCATGACTCGCACAGCCACGGCCCCGGCTGCGGGCACACCCAGGTGCCGCACGGCGACCACGTGGACTACGCGCACGACGGGCATCTGCACCGTGAGCACGCCGGGCACTGGGACGAGTGCGAGCCGGCCGGGCACACCACCCACGAGGACCACGACCACCAGCACGGCGAGGGCTGCGGGCACACCGGCGTGCGACACGGCGACCATGTCGACTACCTGCACGACCACCACCGGCACGCCGAGCACGCCGGCCACTGGGACGACCACTGACCCCGACCGCACCCCCGGCACACCCCCGCCACAGCCCGGCCGACGGCTCCTTCGCGCGACGCGCGGGGAGCCGTCGGCCTATCGTGGCTCCGGTCACGTTCGACACCCGCACTGGACGGCATACCGACCGGTCGGCATCATTGGTCGCGTCCTGTTCACCCGTTCGTAGGAGCGATGCATGGGTCCCGACCACCCGCCCGGACTCGATCCCGACCGGTTGCGCGGTCTGCTCGACCGCGAACGGCCCGGTCTGGTCGACGGCCCGCTGACCGGACGGCTGATCGAGGGCGGACGGTCGAACCTCAGCTACGCCGTCACGGACGGCAGGTCGACCTGGGTCGTACGCCGTCCCCCGCTCGGCCATGTCCTGGCCACCGCGCACGACATGGCGCGCGAGCACCGTGTGATCGGCGCGCTGCACCCCACGCGGGTGCCGGTGCCGCGCCCGGTGCTGCTGTGCGAGGACCCCGAGGTGCTCGGTGCGCCCTTCTACGTCATGGAGTTCGTCGAGGGCACGCCGTACCGCACCGCCGAACAGCTGGCCCCGCTGGGCGCGGAACGCACCCGGAACGCGGTGCTCTCCCTCGTCGACACCCTCGTGGAACTGCACGCCGTGGACCCCGCCGAGGTGGGCCTCGCGGACTTCGGCCGTCCCGAGGGGTTCCTCGACCGGCAGCTGCGCCGCTGGGGCAAGCAGCTGGACGCCTCACGCGACCGGGAGCTGGCCGGCATCGACGAGTTGCACGCGGCCCTCGGGCGCGCGCTGCCCACGTCCCCCGCGCCGGCCGTAGTGCACGGCGACTACCGGCTCGACAACGTCCTCCTCGACACCGACGACCGGATCACGGCGATCCTCGACTGGGAGATGTCGACGCTCGGCGACCCGCTGACCGATCTGGGTCTGCTGGTGATGTACAGCCTGCCGTTGGGCACGCCGAACTCCCCCGTCCTGACCACCGCCGAGGCGGCCGGGCACCCCGCGCCGGCCGAGCTGATCGAGCGGTACGCGGCACGTTCGGGGCGGGATGTGTCGGCCGTCTCCTGGTACACGGCGTTCGCCTGGTTCAAACTCGCCGTGATCCTGGAGGGCATCCACCACCGGTACACGCTGGGGCAGACGGTCGGACCCGGCTTCGACCGCATCGGCGACCTCGTCCCCGTCTTCATCGAGCACGGTCTCACCACCCTCCGGGAAGGCTGACGGTCATGGACTTCGCGTTCGACGCGCGCACCGAGGAACTCCGCGCCAGGCTGCTGGCCTTCATGGACGCGTTCGTGTATCCCGCCGAGGCGGTCGCCGAACAGCAGCGGGCGGCGCTGACCTCGCCCTGGGACACCCCGGCGGTGGTCGAGGAGTTGAAGGCCGAGGCGCGCAAGCAGGGGTTGTGGAATCTGTTCCTGCCGGACACCGGGTACGGCGCCGGGCTGACCAACCTGCAGTACGCGCCGCTGGCCGAGATCACCGGCCGCTCCCCGCAGCTGGCGCCCACCGCGCTGAACTGCGCGGCCCCGGACACCGGCAACATGGAGGTGCTGGCGCAGTTCGGCGACGAGCGGCAGAAGAAGCAGTGGCTGGAGCCGCTGCTGGCCGGCGAGATCCGCTCGGCGTTCGCGATGACCGAGCCGGAGGTGGCCTCGTCGGACGCCACCAACATCACCACCCGCATCGAGCGGGACGAGGGGGGCACCTCCGGGTCGAGCGGAGCCGAGAGCGGGGGAAGCTATGTGGTCACGGGACGCAAGTGGTACATCTCCGGGGCGATGAACCCGGACTGCCGGATCTTCATCGTGATGGGCAAGACCGACCCCGGCGGCGCCGATGTCCGCCGCCAGCAGTCCATGGTGCTCGTGCCCCGCGACACACCGGGTGTCACGGTGCGGCGGGCGATGCGGGTCTTCGGGTACGAGGACCACTACCACGGCGGTCATGCCGAGGTGGTCTTCGACCACGCGCGCGTGCCGGTGTCGAACCTGATCGGCGAGGAGGGCGGCGGGTTCGCCATCGCCCAGGCCCGGCTCGGGCCCGGCCGCATCCACCACTGCATGCGGCTGATCGGCATGGCGGAGCGGGCGATCGAGCTGATGTGCCGGCGTGCCGTGTCCCGCACGGCCTTCGGTACGACGCTGGCCGGGCAGGGCGTGGTCCACAACTGGATCGCGGACGCCCGGGTGACGGTGGAGCAGCTACGGCTCCTGGTGCTGAAGACGGCGTGGCTGATGGACACGGTGGGCAACAAGGGCGCGCACACGGAGATCCAGGCCATCAAGATCGCCACGCCCCGCGCGGTGGTCGACATCATCGACCGGGCCATCCAGCTGCATGGCGCGGGCGGGGTCAGCCAGGACTTCCCGCTGGCGGAGCTGTACGCGGCGGCCCGCACCCTGATGATCGCGGACGGCCCGGACGAGGTCCACCAACGCTCCCTGGCCCGCCGGGAGTTGAAGAAGTACCTCCCGTAGCCCCACAAGGGGCGCGGGGAACCGCGCGCCCGGCCACGCCCGGACCACGCGAAGGCCACAGTCCGACAGCACGCCCCAAAGGGGGCGCGGGGAACCGCGCGGTCGGCCAAGACGCAGCCGCAGACGACCGACGGCAGGACAACCCCGGCACAGTCGCACCGCGCCGTGTCACGGCCGCAGCGCCCGCAGCAGCAGGTCCGCCAGGTGGTCGGCGACCTGCTGCGGGCTGAGCGGGCCGTTCGGCCGGTACCACGTCGACAGATGGTGGACGGAGCCGAAGTGGTATTCCACCACCAGGTCGGCCGGGGTCGCCGTGGAGAAGACGCCCTCCCGCTGGCCCTCCTCGACAAGCGCCCGGAAGCGTTCGTGGTAGCGCCGGCGCTCGGCCCGCACCTGCTTGTTCTTCTCGGGGCCGAGATGGTGCATGGAACGGAAGAAGATCATCGCGTCGTCGAGGTTCTCGATCGTGGTGACCACGACGTCGGCCGCCGCCGCCCGCAGCCGCTGCTCGACCGGTTCGTCGGCGTCCGCGAAGGCGTCGAGCCGCTCCTGCTGGACGCGCAGCACACGGGCGTAGACCTCGTGCAGCAGGTCGTCCTTGGAGCCGAAGTAGTGGTAGAGCGCCCCCTTGGTGACGCCGGCCGCCTCGACGATCTCCTGTACGGAGGTGCGATCGTAGCCCTGCTCGGCGAAGAGCCGTGTGGCGGCGGCGAGGAGCCGCTGCGGGACGGGAGTTCCGTCGCCGTCCGTCGTCCTGGGCACTGCCGCCACCTGCCTTTCCGTGGTGCTTCACTGGCCGTCGTGCGCGCGGGAACGCGGTTCCCGAAGGAGGATCTTTCCACTTCCCGTGCTGGGCGGGCCGGGCAGGACCGGTGGCCGGGGGCGGGTATGTGCGGGCTGGGCGGCGTGTCCGGAGCCGGTCATGGGTTCGCCTCCCAGGTCCGCTGGAGGTGGTTCATGCCGGACAGCCAGCGGTCCGGGTCGGCGGCCCTCGTCCGGTAGTACTCGGCGACCTCCGGGTGCGGCAGGATCAGGAAGCGGTCCTCAGCGATGCCTTGGAGCAGGGCGTCCGCTACGTCCTCCGGTTCGATCGCGGTCGGTTCGAGTACGAGGTCGCCCGCGCTGCCGGCGGCGGCCAGCATGTCGGTGCGCACGCCCTGCGGGCAGATGGCGTGGACCTTCAGTCCGCGGTGCCGATAGGTCAGTGACAGCCACTCGGCGAAGGCGTACGCGCCGTGCTTGGTGACGCTGTAGGGGGCGGCGCCGATCATGGTGAGGAGTCCGGCGGCGGAGACGGTGGACACGAAGCGGCCGGCGCCGCGCTCCAGCCAGCCGGGCAGCAGCGCATGGGCGGCGCGCACATGGGCCATGACATTGACGTCCCAGGCCCGCGCCCAGACGTCCTCGGGCGCGGCCTGCGAACCGCCCGAGCCGAGCCCGGCGTTGGCGCAGTAGACGTCCACCGTGCCGCCCAGCGCGTTTCGGGCGGCGGCGACGGTCGTGGCCGCGTCGCCGGGGACGGCGATGCCGCCGATCTCGTCCGCGACCGCCTCGGCCCGGTCCGCGTCGAGGTCGTTCACGACGACCCGGGCGCCCTCGGCGGCGAAGCGGCGGGCGAGCGCGGCCCCGACCCCACGGCCCGCTCCGGTGACGACGACTCCCGCATCCCGCACGGCTCCCACCTTCGGTCCCCTTCGACGCGACTCGGCTTCCGCGGTGCCACACTAACCGGTCGGTATGTTTACGGGAAAGGCCGGCCGCGACACGGGCCAAAGGAGGTGGTCGGCGCCTGGCAGGAGGGGCCGGCGGTGTTCCGCCGGGTGCGCGGCGAGTATCTCCCCTACAAGTGAGCCCCGGCGGCCGGGTCCATGTCCGCACGGTGCGCGGCCCGAAGGGCACGGCCGGGGCCCACGGCATCGTCGTACACCCGGAGTTGGGGTGGTGCCGGCGGCGGGCCGCGCGTCGTGCGGCCCGCCGCCGTCGGGTCACCGGTGCGAGGTGAACTCCACGACCTGCTGGTAGGTCGGCCGGTTCTGCCAGCTGATCCTGCCGTGCGTGATGCCGCCCAGGGTGCGCTGGACGATCGAGTCGGCGCACCACTGGTCGCCCGCCGCGCACTTCTCGTCGCCGGGGTAGACCTGGGCGGCGGTCAGTCCCGCCGCCTGCTTGAGCGTGCCGAGCAGAATGTCCCGGCAGGAGCCGAGGCTGCCGCCGCCGCAGAACTTCTGGGCGAGCGGCCCCTGCACGGGTTCGCCGAGCACCGCCCGGATGTCCTTGTCGACATAGCTCCACCAGCCGTACTGGAAGGAGCTTCCCGCGTGCGATCCGGTCGGTCCGTGCCCGGCCGACGGCGCCTCGTCCACCGGCAGACTGGCCGTGAACGCGGTGAAGAGGTCGCTGCCCAGGCCGGGTTCGAACTGGGCCTTCACCAGCAGCGGCCACCAGGCGTCCAGGATCCGGACGGCATCGGCGTTCGCGTACTGTTTCGAACCCGCCGATGTCTCCGTGCGCTTGGCGCCGGCGCTCACCCACGCCTGGAGCTTGCTCACCGCAGCCGCGGCCGTGGAGTCGGTGACCGTCGAGCTGTTGATGACCTTCAGCAGGCCCGGCAGCACGTCCTCGGCGCGCAGATCGGCGAGCCCGGCGTCCGCCATCGCCTTCACCAGCGACGCGCGGGTGACCCCGCCGGCCTTGACCAGCTTCTTCACCCGGTCGTCGAGGAGGTTGCCGCGGTGCACCGAACCCTCGCCCCAGGGCGCGGCCGTGTAGTCCTTGGCCTGTTTGTTGTTCCAGGAGATGTAGTAGTCCTGGTCGACGGAGTGGGGGTGCTCGGCGGGCGGCGTGTAGTCGGCCGTGTTGCCCGCCGGGTCCCAGCCGCGCCACTCGTACGCGGGCTGCGCCCACACCGGGAACTCCGCGTCCACCCCGCTCGCCCGCACCGGGTTGCTGCCGCTGTTGTAGTACGCGGTGTGCCGGGAGTCGGCGTAGAACCAGTTGAAGGTGTAGTTGATGTGCTGGGCTGCGGCCTGGAAGTCCTCGGGGCCCTTGAGGTGGTCCGGATCGTTCAGCATCTGGAAGCCGATGATCGAGTCCACCTCGTGCAGGTAGGAGGAGCGCAGTGTGGTGTAGGCGACCTTCTTGCCGCCGACGGTCGCCCGGTAGGCCACCGGCCCGTACTCGGTGCGCCAGACCCGCATGGTGTACGAGCCGGCCGCGGTGCCGTCCGCCACGGTCGGCTTCCAGGCGTTCTTCTGCTCGATCTTCTCCATGGCGGTGCAGTTGCCGCGGTACAGATAGTGGTAGTCGTCCTGGCACAGTTCGACCGCGTAGGTGTCGATGATGTCCTGGCCGGAGGTGGTGGCGCTCCACGCGTAGTCCTGGCCGCGGCCCAGTTCGACGTACATGCTCAGGCCCGCGAAGGAGGCGCCGCGGGCGCTGATGCCGGGGCCCTGGATCTCCTGGAGCATGAGCAGTTGGGGCGCGAAGTAGCCGGTCTGCGGGCCGAAGACGGCGATCGGGTGGCCGCCGGCGGTGTGCGCGCCGCTCACCACCAGGGCGTTGGACATGCCGCGCCGCGCGGAGCCGACCGCGTTCTTCGCGGTCGCGGCGGAGGCGTCGGCGGCGCTCGCGGCGGCGGCGCTGCCGGTGCGGTCGTGGACCAGCGGCTCCTGGGTCACCGAGCCGGCGTCGGGCAGGGCCGCGCCCTTGGGATCGGCGGGCTTGGTGCCGTACGGGAAGCTCTCGCCGTTGTGCACGGTGAGGACGGCCTCGGGGTCGTTGCGTTCGCGGAAGGACTCCCACAGGCGGGTGCCCTCCTGGACGCCGTACTTGGACTGGGCGGCGATCAGGGAGAGCGCGTTGTCGACCTCGCCGCCACCGCCGGCGCCGAACAGCGAGCCGATGACGGAGGCGAGCGCCACCAGGTCGGTGACCTTGAAGTGCTCGATGGTGCCGGCATTGGTGATGGAGTCCTTGTGGCCGGTCAGCACATACTCGCCGGGGAAGTAACGGCCGTTGTCGGAGGCGTCGATATAGGCGTTGATGCCGTCGATATAGGCGTTGACGTCGGCGAGGGCCTGCCGGCCGCGGTCGCCGTTCTGGGTGGCCGCGTTGTCGATCTGGGCTTGCAGGTCCGCCTCGGTGTAAGGGGCGTTGCGGTAGAACAGCTGCTCAAGGCCCTGGTTGGCGGCGGCGCCGCCGGCGAACGAGGTCAACTGGCCGCGGCCGACGTGCCGGAAGACATCCATCAGCCACAACCGGTCCTGGGCCGCGGCGTAGCCGGCGCCGAACTCGGTGCCGTACCGGGTGGTGCCGGTGATGTGCGGAACGCCGGTCTTCTTGTCCCGGACGATCGTCACGTCGCTGCGCCCGGCCGGCTTCTCGGTGGAGGCGACCTGGTCGGCGGGGACCCCGAACGAGGCGTCGTTGAAAAAGGTGTTGATCTTGGCGTCGGTGAGTGCGGAGTAGCCCGTGGCCAGGTCGGCGTAGGGGCCGAGCTGGTCCTCGGCATGGTCGGGCTGGGTGCCGAACGCCTGGTTGAGGAGGATCTGCACGAGGGTCGCGTTGCCGTTCTGACCGGGCGGCAGGATGTCGGAGCACTGTCCGCCGCAGTGGTCGTCGGCGGCCACCGCCTGTGTCGCCTCCGGCTCGGCCGCCGCCGCCTGGTGGGTCAGCGGCGACAGCAGTCCTGCGATGAGCGCGCATACGGACGCCGTCTTCAGGAACCCGGTGCGAGTGCCGGGAGTTCTCAGTTTGTGGAACAACGCGTTGCGTGGGGTGCGCCGTGGCATGGCAGCTCCTCCCGACGGGGGTGGGCCGGACGTTACCGCCGGTATCCCCGACATTGAAGATGAACATGCGTCACTTTTCGGCGTCACCGGAGCCGTTGACCGTGTCAACCGGGGGCACATTATGGCGGGCATCGGAAATCGGATGGAGCCGATTCGCGTGTCGATACGTCTATTCGGCGACGCCGCACAAAGTCCGTGCGGCGACACCGAAGTGACCGATGTACAGGTGCAGGTGTGACGGAGGTGCAGGGCGATGGCCGGTTTCCGGAGTCTGGCGAGACAGGTGCGCGACCCGCGGTGCGACCTGGCGCTGCGACGCTACTCACTGCGCAAGTGCCTTGAGCGGTTCGCTCCTTACGGACACAGGGCGACCTGGGACCATCTGTGCTCCCGGGCCGGATTCGACCCCGAGGACCGTTCTCCCGATCCAGTGCGTCTCGTGGCCGCGCTGGAGGAGTTGGAGGAGGCCCGGGTGGTATGGCTCGGCTACGAGGGGAAGTTCGCCGAGCGCCGCAGGAAGGAGAAGCACGACGGGCTGCGCCGGCCGGGCAGCGTGGACGACTGGCACCGGCTGACCTGGGGCGGCTTCGGGGTCGCTTGGTGCGACGACCCCGGGGTCCATCCCCGTGCACCACTCGCCGAGGTGCTGCGAGGGCTGATCGCCGCCCTTGAGCGCGCGCCGGGCTCGGCCTGCCCGGTCTGCGCCGGGGAGCGCCTTGTCTGGAAGTACGACCTGGATCATGAACCGTCGTCGGGGCCGGTCTGTGTGGACTGCGGGATTCTCGTACCGCGGCCCGTCCTCACGCCCGAGGCGCTGGGATACGCCCGGCGCGGTCGGATACTCATGTCGGCCTGACCGACCGGGGTGCGCCGGGGATGCCGCACCCCTCAACGGACGGCGCGGGGGCGCCGAGGGCGCGTTTGTGCGACTGGGCGTGCGCGGCTGGGCGTGTGGGCCGACGGTGCGTGTGCGGTTGTGCGCGTGGGCCGACGGTTCGTGTGCGGTTGTGCGGTTGTGCGCGTGGGCCGACGGTGCGTGCGCGACGGCGCGTTTACGACTGGGCGCGTGCGCCGACGGTGCGTGCGCGACTGGGCGCGTGTGCGGCTGGGCGCGTGGGCCGACGGTTCGTGTGCGGTTGTGCGCGTGGGCCGACGGTGCGTGCGCCGGTGTCGCTGGAGGCGGTGGCCGATGCCGTGGCCGAGGCGGTCACGGCGAAGGGACGGCCGGGCGGGAACAGCGCGCCCTGAGGGCGTACGGGGCTGTGCCGGACCACCGAGTGGGCGCGGGCGCGACCGTGGGGCTGTGTCGCTGTTGGCGCACCGCAGGGTGGGCACGGGCGCGACCGTGAGGCTGTGCCGGACCGCCGTGTGGGCGCGATCGTGGGGCTGTATCACTGTGCCGGACCGCCGTGTGGGCGCGACTGTGGGGCTGTGTCGCTGTGCCGTACCGCAGCGTGGGCGCGATCGTGGGGCTGTATCACTGTGCCGGACCGCTGTGTGGGCGCGGGCGGCCGCAGCGGCCGACGGCCGAAGGGCGTCACGTCCCGGCGCGCGCGGCGGCGCGCCTACCGGCGGCGTTCCACCAGCAGCCGCGAACCCGAACCGGTCTCGCCGAAGGCGTCGTCGGGGTTCGACAGGACACAGCTCTCCAAGGAGAGGCAGCCGCAGCCGATGCAGTCGGTGAGGTGGTCGCGGAGCCGGTTCAGCTGGGCGATGCGCTCGTCCAGTTCGGAGCGCCATGCCTGCGAGAGCCGGGCCCAGTCCTGGCGGGTCGGGGTGCGCTCCTCGGGGAGTTCAGCCAGCGCCTGGCGGATCGTGGCCAGCGGGATGCCCACCCGCTGGGCGGCCCGGACGAACGCGACGCGGCGCAGGGTGTCACGGCTGTAGCGGCGCTGGTTGCCGGAGGTCCGACGGCTGCTGATGAGCCCCTTGGACTCGTAGAAGTGCAAGGCGGAGACGGCGGCGCCGCTGCGCGCGGACAACTGGCCGACGGTCAGTTCGTGGATCTTCTCGGGGATCTGGGGCACTCGTCACAGCCTACCCACCGCGGCACCGTCGCAGTCCGTTGACATCGTCCGCCACCCCGTCCATACTAAGCAGTTGCTTAGCCATAGTCGATTCCGTACGTATGCGAGAGGCCGGGACAGGGACCATGGCAGAACCGAGGATCTTCGCCTCCCCCGACGAGCTGAAGGCGGCCGTGGGCGAGCAGCTGGGGTACACCGACTGGGTGGAGGTCGACCAGAAGCGGATCGACCTCTTCGCGGACGCCACCGGCGACCATCAGTGGATCCACGTCGACCCGGAGCAGGCCGCCGCGGGACCGTTCGGCACGACCATCGCGCACGGGTACCTCACCCTGTCTTTGCTGCCGCTGTTCGGGCCGCAGCTGCTGCGGGTCGACGGCGCGACGATGGGCGTCAACTACGGCACCAACAAGGTCCGGTTCCCCGCCCCCGTCCCGGTCGGCTCGCGGCTGCGCGCCACCGCGCGGGTCACCGGCGTCGAGGACGTCACGGGCGGCGTCCAGCTGACCGTCGCCTTCACCGTGGAGCGCGAGGGCGGCGACAAGCCGGTCTGTGTGGCGGAGTCGGTCTCCCGCTACTACCTGTCAGCCTGACCTGCACCGCCGACTTCACGGTCACGGGACTTACACGCGCGTACGACTGCCCGCTGTGCGTTCGCCATCCGTCACCCGACCGAATGCCACCGCGGGGATGCCTTACCGGCTCCGCCGGGCACGGCACGCCGCGACGCAACCACGAGAATCCTCCGAGGGCTGAAGCACCGGGGTTTCTGGCAAGAATCTGCCGAACCACCTCCGGACCGCCTCTGAGCGGGACCGCTTCTGAGCGCCACCGCCCGGCGGACCCGGTCTACTTGGCCCCGACCATCCGCAGCACGAGGTCGGCGTAGAGCGTGCCGACCTCCTCCGGCGTCCGCGGGCCCTTCACGTTGAACCAGCGGGCCACGTCGATGCACAGGGACAGCACCGCGAGGGTCGTGCCGTGCACGTCGAGGACGTCGAACTCGCCGGACGCCACGCCCTCCTGGATGATCCCGCGCACCTCAGCGTCGACCTGGCGGCGCAGCGCGACGATCTCGGCGCGGGCGTCCGGCCCCAGCGCGTCCAGCTCGTACTGCACGACCCGCGCGGTGGTGCGCCGGCCGGCGTGCCAGCGGACGAAGGAACTCACCGCGTCGGCGAGCCGCTCTCCGGCGCTGCCCTCGCGGCGGGCGGCCGTGCGCAGGATGTCCAGCGCCTTGTCGTGACCTATGCGGCTGATCCGGTGGAGCAGTTCTTCCTTGGTCTTGTAGTGGATGTAGAGCGCGGCCGGGCTCATGCCGGCGCGGCCGGCGATGTCGCGGGTGGTCGTCGCCTGATACCCGCGCTCGGCGAAGGCCTCCACGGCGGCGATGAGCAGCCGCCGGGCCGCGTCAGGGGTGACCTCGTCCCACGGCTCGACCTCGCCGCCGGTCGTCTCCTCCGCCGTACTCATCACTCGCTCGCCCCTCTCGGTGACAGGAACTCCACCATACCGCCGACGCTGAGCAACCGCTTAGCGCGCTCACGCGGAGACGCACGCCCCTCCCTCCGGGTGCCGCCGGAGGCGACGGCATCGGACACGGCGGCATCGCGCACGGCGGTATCGGGCACGGCGGTATCGGGCACGGCGGCGTCAGCCGGTCCGACGGTCGTGGCCGGTGGTGTGGCCGGTGGTCGTGGCCGGTGGTCGTGGCCGACGGCACCGCGCAATCAGCGCCGCAGGTCCCGGCCCTCGCATCCCCACCGCGCATCCCCGCCGGGCATACTGCCGGGCAAGCCCGCCGCTCAGCCCCGCCACGCATCGCTGCCGCACATCCCCACCACTCAGCCCCGCCGGGCATCGGTGCCGGTCAGGCCGCTGCCCGGACCAGCCGCGCATCCCTGCCACTCAGCCCCGCCCGACAGCACCCCGGCCGCGGTTCGACTGCCGGATCGCTGCCGACGGAGCCACCGAAGCCCCGCCACACATCCCCGCCGACCGCGCATCCTCGCCGATCAATCCCTCCGGGCATCAGTGCCCCGCACCCCTGCCACCAGCCCAACCGCGCTTCCACGCCAGGCATCACCGCCGGTCAGGCTCACCGATCAGCCCTGTCGCGAATCCTCGCCACTCAGCCCCGCCGGGCATCGCCGCCGATCATGCTCGCCGCCCATCCCTGCCGTGCATCCCCGCCACTCAGCCCCGCCCGACAGCACCCCAGCCGCGATTCGACTGCCGGGTCGCTGCCTGGGGAGCCGTCGAAGCCCCGCCACTCAGCCCGGCCGCACATCCCGCCACTCAGGCCCGTCCGGCAGCCCCCAGCCATGGTTCGACCGCCGGGTCGCTGCCTGCGGAGCCATCGAAGCCCAGCCGGGCATCCCCGCCGGTCGGCCCCGCTGGGCATCGCTGCCTGTCGGGCCCGCCGGTCAGGCTCGGCCCTGTGGTGTGGGGCCGGGGTCCTTGTAGGGGTCGTGGGCTGCGAGGAGTTTGTCCAGGCGGGCCTGGTCCACGCGGCTCACGATCTGGCCGGCCTCCTGACGGTCCCGGATGACCTTCGCCAGGGTGAAGGCGGAGGTCACCAGGTACAGGACGGCGATGCCGAGGAACGCGCGGACCCAGGCATCCGAGTGGAGGTTGTAGATGCCGAGCGCGGTGGCCGCCAGGGCGACGCCGAAGGACGCGACGGCCTGGCCGTAGAAGGCGGTGGTGCTCTGCTGCTTGACCGGTGTCTCGCTCATGCGGGCCAGCGTCGCGCGCGGTGGCCGGAATCAACATCCGCTCGGCTACTCAGACGCGTACTCAGAGCGCGTCGGGCTCCATGCCGGTCCCACGGAAATCGGCGCGGCCCTACTATGTGCGCCATGGCCCGACCGCGCAAGCCCCTCCTCAGCACCGACCGGATCGTCCGGGCGGCACGGGAACTCGTGGACGCGGAGGGCCTGGCGGCCGTCTCCACCCGCCGCCTCGCCGCCGAGCTGGGGGTGAGCGGGCCCTCGCTCTACAACCACTTCCGCACCAAGGACGAGATCCTGGAGGCGGTCGCCGACTCGGTGAGCGGCCAGGTCGACCTGTCGATGTTCGAGGACGGCCGGGACTGGCGGACGGCGCTGCACGACTGGGCCGTCTCCTACCGGGCGGCCCTGCGCGACCACCCCAACATCGTCCCGGTCCTCGCCCGCGGCCCCGGCCGCAGGCCCGCCGCGCTGCGCCTCGCCGACGCCGTCTACGGCGCGATGGTCGCCGCCGGCTGGCCGCCCGCGCAGGCCACGTCCATCGGCGCGCTGATGCGGTACTTCATCCTGGGCTCGGCACTCGACTCGTTCGCCGGGGGATTCGTGGGCGACGCGAGCGCCTACGACCCCGCCGACTATCCGCACCTCGGACAGGCGCACCTCCTCGCCGAACAGCAGGAGAAGATCGACGAGCGCGCCTTCGAGACGGGGCTGACGGCGCTGCTGGACGGGCTGGCACAGCAGTACGAGCGGATCACACGCGCCGTACGGTGACACTTCGGCGGCGGCCGAAGGGTCGCTGACCGATGCTGGAGGCATGACCGTCAAGGATCCCCGGGCCGCGGGGCTCGCGGCGCTCGCCGCACTGCTCGCCGACGAGACCCGGGCGGCCTGTCTGCTGGCGCTGCTCGACGGCCGGGCCTGGACCAACGGCGAGCTGGCCCGGCACGCCGGGGTCGCCGCGTCCACGCTGAGCGAGCACCTGGGCAAGCTGGTCGCGGGCGGGCTGCTCACCGAGGAACGGCAGGGGCGGCACCGGTATGTGCGGCTGGCCGACGCGCGGGTCGCCCAACTCGTGGAGGAGCTGACCGCGTGCATCGCCCCCGAGGTCACGGCCCGCCGCCCGCGCACGCTGCGGGAGTCGAGCGCCGGATCCGCGCTGGCCCGCGGACGCACCTGCTACGACCACCTCGCCGGGCGGCTCGGCATCGCGATCACCGACGCGCTGACCGAGCGCGGGCTGCTGAGCGTCACGGACGGGCCGGCGGACGTCAGCGTGGCCGGGCTCCGGGCGCCGGGCACCGCGTCGGCCTCGCGGCCGGTGCCCGAGGAGCGCGGCACCGGGTTCGCGCTCACGGGCGCGGGGCTGAAGTGGTTCGGCGACGCCGGTATCGGGCTGGCGCACCCGGGCCGCCGACCGCTGGCGCGTGCCTGCCTCGACTGGACCGAGCGCCGGCCCCATCTGGCGGGCGTCGCGGGCGCGGAACTGTGCCGGCACGCCCTGGACGCGGGCTGGTGCGTCCGTATCGGCTCCGGCCGCGCCGTGAAGCTGACGGCCACCGGCGAACACGCCCTGTCCGCCCTCCTGGGCATCGCCCCCGGCACACTGCGCTGAGCCGGACCTCGGACGGCGCGAGCCGGACCTTCGACCGACGACCGGTGGTGTCACCCCTCCAGGTCCGGCAGCCGCGCCGGGGCCGGGCAGATACGCTCGCCGTGCTGGTCGAAGACGAGCAGATGGGCGAGGTCGACGAGGAGCGGAACCTGCATCCCGTGGCGGAGCCGGACGTCCGGGGCGGTCCGCACCACCAGGTCACCGGGCAGCCGGCCCTCCGGGGACGCGGGATCGGGACCGTCGTCCACCGGATGCTCCAGCACCGCAACCGGCCCGGCGCGCAGCGCGCCCGTCCGCTCCCGGATCCGCTCCAGCATGGTCGTGCCCTCGCGCCGGCGGCGCCGCGAGCGGCGGACCGCCGGGCGCGGGGACTCCAGGTCGGGTACGACGGCCGGACTCGAACCGGTGTTGAAGTGGACCAGGACCTCGTGCCCCTGGAACTCCACGTGTTCCACGAGCCCGATGATCGGCACCTCGCCGGGGCGGGCGAACGAGCGCGCCGGGGGTCCCCCCTGTTCTTGCGGAGCCGAGAACTTGGGGGAAATACGGATCGCCTCCGAACGCAGCCCGACGATCACCTCGCGGCCCTGCTGAACGCGGAGCAACTGGTGGTCCAGGCTGAGGGGTTCGGGCAGCCGGAGGTACTGCTTGCCGAGGCTGATGCTCATCGCGCCGCCGAGCGGGGCCCGCACCAGGCCGCGCAGCAGGTTGATGCGGGGGGTGCCGACGAACGCGGCGACGAAGACGTTGCGCGGCAGCCCGTACACCTCACGGGGGGTGCCGACCTGCTGGAGCACACCGCCGCGCAGTACGGCGACCCGGTCGCCGAGGGACATGGCCTCGGCCTGGTCGTGCGTGACGTAGACCGTGGTGACGCCCAACTCCCGGGTCAGCTGGGATATTTCGGCCCGCAGGTGGCTGCGGAGCTTGGCGTCGAGGTTGGACAGCGGCTCGTCCATCAGGAAGGCGGAGGGGTGGCGGGCGATGGCCCGGCCCATGGCGACGCGCTGGCGTTCGCCGCCGGAGAGCTGGGCGGGGAGGCGGTCGAGGAGATCCTCGATGCCGAGCATGCGGGCGGTGGCGTCCACGCGGGGGCGTGGGTCCGCGCCCGGGGACTCGATGCGCAGCGGGAAGCCGATGTTGTCACGGCTGGTCATGCTCGGGTAGAGGGCGAAGTTCTGGAAGACCATCGCCATGTCGCGCTCGGCGGGCTGGAGGCCGTTGGCGTGCGCGCCGTCGAGCAGCAGCGTGCCCTCGTCGATCTCCTCAAGGCCGGCGATCATTCTGAGCACGGTGGACTTGCCGCAGCCGGACGGGCCGAGGAGGACCAGGAACTCGCCGGGTGTGATGTCCAGCGAGAGGCGGTCCACCACCCGGGTGCCTCGGGTGTAGGACTTGCTGACGTCGTGCAGCGAGATGGTGCGTGTCATCGCGGGTGCCCCCGGGGGCTCTCCAGAGCGGTGGTGCTCCGTCGGTCGAAGGTCCCGTGCGGGTCGAACGGGGCCTGTGGGTCACGGAAATTAACGGAATGTGTGCGGCGGGGGGAAGACGCGTGCCGGGACGCCTACAAGTGCCCAGGTGACAAGCGAAACGGAGGCACCCATTCAGCCGGTGGACTCCGTCCACCCGGCAAATCCCCCACCCTGCTCCCGCTCCGGCCACCCCCGTTCGCCTGCCCGATGAACACACCCCGACCACGCCAGGTGCGGCTCAGCGGTTGTGGTTCGGCTCGGTGGTACGGGGGCGCTCGACGACCGCCGTGCGCTGCGCGACGGATCGGGCCCCCGACGGGACCAGCCCCTGCGGCCGGCTCCCGCCGGGGACAAGCCCCGACGGACCCACCCCCGCGATCCGGCACGCCCAGCGACGACGTTCGGCATCCGTCCCTTGAACTCCCACCAGGGACGGAGGTGCGATGACGTCAGGTCCGGCCGAACCGCGTCAACAAGGTGTTGGCGCGCAAGCAATAAGCGCAAAAGTCCAGGTCACAGCCGCGCCGGGCGATCAGTCCAGTACGCGCGCCAGGTATGCGCCCAGCAGCGACCGGGTCTCGGCGATGATCGCCTCGTCGCCCTGCGGTGCCACCCGGAAGGCGAGGTGGACGAGGGTGTCGGCGGCCTCCACGGCGACCAGGAAGGTCCGCCGCAACTCCTCGTCGGGGGTACGGCCGAGATAGCCGGAGAGCAGGGCGGTGAGGCTGTCGGCGACACGGTGGTTGGGCTCGGCGTGCCGGTCGCCGACCGGTATCTGGTTGCCGAAGTCCACGAGTGAGAAGCCGGGTGCGGTGCGTTTCATGGCCAGGTACTCGTCCAGTACGGCGTCCACGGCCGCCCGCCAGTCGCCCGGCCGGGCGCCCTCCAGTCGCCGGGTGACGCGCTCCGAGTAGCGTTCGAGGTTGCGCTGGGCCAGGGCGTCGGCCATCTGCCGCTTGTTGCCGAAGAAGCGGTACACGGAGCCTATGGGCACGCCGGCGCGCAGCGCGACGGCGCGGGTGCTCAGAGCGTCGTAGCCGACCTCGTCGAGGAGATCGGCGCAGGCGTCCAGGATCCTCTCCAGGCGTTCGGCACTGCGTCGTTGGACGGGGGCGCGGCGGAGCGATGTCGCATGGGGCACGCGCTCCATGATGCCTTTCAGCCGCACTCCGGTGAACCTCGTCCCACAGTACGAAGCCGATCACCCACCCCACGCCCCACCAACCCCGCTCCCCCGACCCACCCACACCCCCGACCGGCACACCCACCGACCGACGCCACACCCACCGCCACACACACCCGCGCGCGTATGTGGCTCCCCCATGTAGGCGTGGTTACTTGGGGGTGCTGCTCTTCCCGGTCGGTGTTGGTTCGGTTTTTGATGTGGTGATGTCGGCGGTGCTTTGGACCGGTTTACCGTGTGCCGCCCACACCGTGCCGTCGTCGGCGTAGAGGCGGGCGGTGACCTGGTGGGTGCCCTGCGGGACGAGTCCGGCGGCGAGCTGGTGGCGCGGTGTGCGCAGCCGGGCGACCGGTTCGCCGTCCACGAAGAGGAGGGCGAGTCCCCGCCCGGGCCGCGCCCGCTCGTCGGCGCCGTCCGGTGAGAAGCGGAAGGCGTGGAGTCTCAGCCGTACCTGCCAGCCGCCGGTGGGGTCGGGCGTCACCTCGATGTCGACCTCGGGTGCGCCGCCCCCGGGCGCCTCGCGGTAGCGCCGCCCCTGCTCGTCCGTCTTGTCGAGGAGCCGGCCCGCCGCCGCGGACGACCGCGCGCCGGTCCCTTCGCGCGCCTCGCCGGTCCCGCAGCCGACCGCCCCGGTCAGCAGCAGGACGCAGACGGCGAGCGCGCTGAGAAGTCCACGGGTCCACGGCATGCCGGGAGCGTAGAACACCGGCCCGCGGCCCCGGATCCCCCTGGAGTCGGGAGTTCCGCTCGGTGCCGTCCCCCTCAGGGAGCAGGCGGGCGGGCCCCCTTGCGCCCGCACACACCCATTCCTATGGTGTTGCATAGGAATGGGCAGCGACACCGGGTTCGCAAGGGAGCGATCATGAGCGGGGACGCGCGCAAGACCGCCGAGCAACTGGACCATCTCCGCGGCTTCGGCAACGAGCACTCCTCGGAGGCGGAGCCGGGCGCCCTGCCCGAGGGCCGCAACTCCCCGCAGCGCGCCCCGCTCGGGCTGTACGCCGAGCAGCTCAGCGGCACGGCGTTCACCGAGCCGCGGGCGCACAACCGCCGTTCCTGGCTGTACCGCATCCGCCCGTCCGCCGCGCACCCGGCGTTCACTCGCACCGACAACGGCGCGCTGCGCACGGCGCCGTTCACCGAGACGGTGCCCGACCCCAACCGGCTGCGCTGGAACCCGCTGCCCGAGCCGGCCGCCGGTACGGACTTCCTCGCCGGGCTGTGGACCCTCGGCGGCAACGGCGACGCCACCGTGCGCAGCGGCATGGCCGTGCACCTCTATCACGCCAACTCCTCGATGGAGCGCGTCTTCAGCGATGCCGACGGGGAGCTGCTGATCGTGCCGGAGCGCGGCGGGCTGCTACTGCGCACGGAGTTCGGCCTGCTCCATGTGGAGCCGAGCAATGTCGCGCTGATTCCCCGTGGGGTGCGCTTCCGTGTGGAGCTGCTGGACGATTCGGCGCGGGGTTATGTGTGCGAGAACTATGGTTCGCCGTTCAGGCTGCCCGACCTCGGCCCGATCGGCGCCAACGGGCTGGCCAACGTACGCGACTTCCGGGCGCCGGTCGCCGCGTACGAGGATGTCGACGGCCCGGTGGAGGTGGTGAACAAGTTCTGCGGCAATCTGTGGACGGCGACGTACGACCACTCCCCGCTCGACGTGGTCGCCTGGCACGGCAACCATGTGCCGTACGCCTATGATCTGCGCCGTTTCAATGTGATCGGAACCATCTCCTACGACCACCCGGACCCGTCGATCTTCACGGTGCTGACATCGCCGTCGGACACTCCCGGGCTGGCCGGTGTCGACTTCGTGGTGTTCGCGCCGCGCTGGCTGGTGGGCGAGGACACCTTCCGGCCGCCGTACTTCCACCGGAACGTGATGAGCGAGTACATGGGGCTGATCGAGGGCGCGTACGACGCCAAGGCGGAGGGCTTCGTGCCGGGCGGCGGCTCGCTGCACAACATGATGTCGGCGCACGGGCCCGACCGTGAGACGTTCGACCGGGCGAGCGCCGCCGAGCTGACGCCGCACCGTGTCGACGACGGGCTGGCGTTCATGTTCGAGACGCGCTGGCCGGTCACGCTCACCCCGCAGGCGGCGCGCGCGGACCACCTCCAGCAGGACTACGACGGCGTATGGCGGGGCCTGGAGCGGCACTTCCGTCCGTTGCGCTGATCGGTCCCGACGGGTACGGATAGGCCGGTGACCTCCTTCGCCCCGGACTCGATCGTCCTGAACCGCAAGCTGCCGCTCTGGTACCAGGTGTCGCAGTCGCTGCGCGCTTCGATACTCGGCCGCTCGCCCCAGGGCCCGCTGCGGCTGCCCACCGAGGAGCGGCTGGCGGAGCACTACGGCGTGAGCGTGCTGACCATGCGGCAGGCGCTGAAGGAGCTGGAGGAGGAGGGGCTGATCAGCCGGCACCGGCGGCGGGGCACGTTCATCGAGCCCGCTGCCCGGCGCGGCACCCCGGTGCGTCTGCTCGGCTCGGTGGACGCGATCGTGGCCCAGCAGTCCGGGATGACGACCGAGCTGCTGGACCGGGGCCGGACGGCGGTGCCGGCCGAACTCGCCGAGCACTTCCCGGACCTGGCCGAGGTGGCGACGTACCACCGGCTGCGCCGCGACGAGAAGAGCGGCGAGCCGACCAACCACGCCCGCAACTACGTCCGTCCCGCGCTGGCCCGGCGCATCGATCCGGGGGATCTGGTCCGCTGGCCGATGACGAAGGTGCTGCGGGACGTCGTGGGCGCGGACATCTGCCGCATCACGGACACCGTCGAGGCCCGGCTCGCCGACCCGGAGACGGCACGGCTCCTTCAGGTGCCGCTGCTCAGCCCGATCCTGCACTACACGGGCGTGACCTACGACGCGGCGGGCCGGGTGCTGGACGTGGCGGTGATCCACTACCGCGGCGACCGCTTCTCCTTCACGGTCACCCTCGAAGCGAGGTGACGCCGTCGGATTGGCCGGGGCGGTCGACCGCCGTGGTGCGGCAGGCCGGCGGCCGGGAGCGGGCAGCGTCGTGGCCGGGCGCGCAGTTCCCCGCGCCCCCTCCGGGCGACGGAAGCGACGTGACGCCGTCGGACCAGCCCCGGCGGTCGAGCGCCGTAGTACGGCAGGGCGGTGACCGGGAGCGGGCAGCGTCGTGGCCGGGCGCGCAGTTCCCCGCGCCCCCTCCGGGCGACCCGACGCCGTCGGATCAGCCCCCGGGCGGTCGAACGCCGTAGTGCGCCAGGACGGTGACCGCAAGCGGGCAGCGTCGTGGGCGGGTGCTTAGTTCCCGGCGCCTATTCGGGGCGACGAGGGCGGCCCCGTCTTGCGGCGCGGGGCACCGGGTGCCGCGGGCCAGATGGTGTGGTCGGACAGACTCCGGGACCGCCCGCGGAGGGAAGGTCGTACGATGCCCAGCGTGACGCACGACGACGCTCCGCTGCTCGCGGACCTCATGCCGTGGTCCGTCGCACCGCCGCGGCTCGGCCGGGGGTGGCCGGCGGCCCCCGACGCGGCGTCCCTGAAGGCCCGTTGGGACGCTCTCGTGAAGGCCGAGGGCCCCGACCGTGAGGCCCTGTTCGAGCCGACACGCTCGCGCACCCTGCACTCGGCCGTCGGCCAGCTGCCCGGCCAGCCCAGCGGCACGCAGCGGCTGGCCCGGGCGGCGGGCCCGTGTCCGGAGCCGGTCCGAATGCTGGCCGCGCCCTTCGACGAGCAGTGGCTGATCCCCGACCACCGGCTGATCGACGCGGCCCGTCCGGAGCTGTGGCGGGTGGCGGACGCGCACCAGGTGTTCGCCGTGGAGACGGGCGCGGAGGGGCCGGGCCCGGTGCTCCTGGCCACGTCGCTGCTGCCGGCCCTGCGCCCCGGCCGGATCCGCCCGCTGTACCGGCGGCCGGGCGGCCGGGAGCCGAATCTGACGCCCGGCCTGCTGGAGCACCTGGGCGCCCGGCTGGGGCTGACCCCCAGCCCCCTGGACCTGCTGGCCTGGATCGTGGCGGCGGCTCGGCCGGGCCCGGTGGTGCCGCTCACTCGGGACCCGGAACTGTGGTCGCGGGGCGTACGGTTGGGTCACCGGCTGCTGTGGCTGATGCGCCGCGACGGCGAGCGCCCCAAGCTTCCCGGCGGGCGGCGCCCCTATGTCCGCGCCCCGCTCCCGCCGCGTCCCCTCGCCGTCCGCTACGACCGCGACGAGGAGTGTCTTCACCTCGACGAGGGCCGCATCGCTCCGGTGCCGCCCGCGGCCTGGGACTTCGAGGTGGCCGGAGTCCGGGTGCTGGAGCAGTGGTTCACCGCACGGACGGCGCAGGCGGAGGCCGGCACCCTGGCGGCCGTCCGCCCCGCGGCCTGGCCGCAGTCCTGGACGTCGGAGCTGCTCGAACTGATCACCGTGCTGGCCCTGCTCGCCGAACTGGGGCCCGACCAGGCGCAGCTGACCGTGAGTTCGCCGGTCACGGCCGCGGAGCTGCGCGCGGCGGCCGTCCTTCCGCCACCGGCCAGGTCCCGCCGTCCGGCCTCGGTCCTGGACCACCACGAGGAGGGCCCGGAGGGGCAGTTCGCGCTGCTCTGACGGCCGGCCCGCGCCGCTCTAGGGCGCCGCCCTAGCGCGCCGTGGGCGGGGTGAAGGCGTCGAGGATGCGGTCCAGGGTCCGTTCGAAGAAGGCCTCCAGATCGACCGGCCCGGGATCCTCCGTGAACGCCGCCGCCAGGTGCGGGTACGCGCCCGAGGCGAGCCGGCCGCCGAGATAGGCGACGCGGGCCGCGTTCTCCTGTTCCTCCGACCAGGGCAGGGCGCGGGTGCGCTCGGCGGTCTCCAGTTCGTTCCTGACGTATGTCGCCACCACACCGTTGAGCATCGCGAAGAGTTCCAGTTTGGTGCCGTAGGGCGCCTCAAGCGGCTCCAGGCAGGCCAGGCAGTGCTCGATGTAGCGCAGGGCGTTCGGGCTGAAGCCGTACACCGGTGACATCAGCCGCGGCAGCCACGGATGCCGGTGCATCAGGGCACGCGTCTGCCGCGCCACCCGGCCCATGTCCGCGCGCCAGTCCCCGCTCGGCTCCCACAGTTCGTGTTCGCCGCCGACCGCGTCCACCATCAGCTCGTACAGGTCCTCCTTGCGGGGGACGTAGTTGTACAGCGACATGGTGCCGCAGCCCAGTTCGGCCGCCACGCGCCGCATCGAGACCGCGTCGAGACCGTCGGCGTCGGCGATCCGCACGGCCGCCGCCGCGATGTCGGCGCGGGTGTACGCCGGCTTCGGGCCGCGGCCCGTGCGCTCGGGACGGGCCCAGATCACTTCGGGGACGGCCGCTCGGCCTGCCATGGATCATCACCTCTCCCGCCATCCTAGTTCCGTACACCGTACGTAGTGCGCTATGGTCGACCCATGACTACTGCGTACGCTGTACTTAGTGAGGGTCTGGAGAGGCGCTTCGGCGCCGTGCACGCCCTGCGCGGCCTTGATCTGGCCGTGGCGCAGGGCACGGTCTGCGGGCTGCTCGGCCCGAACGGGGCGGGGAAGACGACGGCCGTGCGGCTGCTCACCACGCTGCTGCGGCCCGACGCGGGCTCGGCCCGGATCGCGGGGTTCGACCTGGTGCGGGAGGCCGCGGCCGTGCGGCGCCGGATCGCCGTCACCGGTCAGTACGCGTCGATCGACGGCGACCTCACCGGACGGCAGAACCTACGGCTGTTCGCCCGCCTGCACCGGGTCCGCGGCCCGGCCGGGCGGGCCGCGGACCTGCTGGAACGCTTCGGCCTTACGGAGGCCGCCGACCGGCGGGCGGCCACCTACTCGGGCGGTATGCGGCGTCGGCTGGACCTCGCGGCGAGCCTGGTGCGCCGCCCCGACGTGCTCTTCCTGGACGAGCCCAGCACCGGTCTCGACCCGGTCGGCCGCAACCGGATCCGGGACGCGGTGCGCGAACTGACGGCCGAGGGCACGACCGTGCTGCTGACCACGCAGTACCTGGAGGAGGCGGACCAACTCGCCGACGACATCGCCCTGCTGGACCGGGGCCGCGTCGCGCACACCGGATCGCCGGCCGAACTCAAGTCCCTCATCGGCTCCTACGCCGAGGCCGTCGTCGCCGACGCCGACGCACTGCCGCGGGCGGCCGGCGTCCTCGACCGGCTCACCGGCCGGGAACCCTCGTTCGACCACGACCGGCACTCCGTCGGCGCGGTCACCACCGACCCCACCCTGACCCTGCCCCGCCTGGTGCGCGAACTCGACGCGGCGGGCGTGCCGTTGCTGGACGCGAGCCTGCGCCCGCCGACCCTCGACGACGTCTTCCTCAGGCTGACCGGCGCGGGCGCCGGTAACGGGCCCGCCGGGGCCCCGGAGGACGGGCCCACCGACCACAAGGAGACCGCGGCATGAGCGCATGGGCGTACGACGGTGTGACGATGGTGGGCCGGCAGTTGCGCCGGGTCCGCAACAGTCCGGGTATCACCGTGCTGAGCCAGATCATGCCGGTGAACATGCTGCTGTTCTTCGGATACGTCTTCGGCAGCGCCCTTGCGATGCCCGGCCGGGAGTACCGGTCCTTCCTGGTCCCCGGGCTGCTGGTGGCGACCGCGGCGGGCGGGATCATGACCGGGATGTTCCAGGCCGCCCAGGACGCGCACCGGGGTGTGATGGACCGGTTCCGCACGATGCCGGTGAGCCGGTCCGCCGTGCCGCTCGGCCAGGCCGTCGCGGACCTGGTCGTCTCCGCGCTCGGTACGGTGCCGTTGCTGCTGGTCGGCCTCGCCGTGGGCTGGCGCATGGAGGGGTCGGTGGCCGGGGCGCTCGGCGCGGTGGGCCTGTTGCTGCTGTTCCGGTTCGCCTGCACGAGCGTGGGGATCCTCCTCGGACTGCTCACCCGGAGCGAGGAGGCCGCGGGGCAGCTCGGCGCCTCGACCTTTGTACTGCCCCTGCTGTCGAACGCCTACATCCCGACCGGCAACCTGCCCGGCTGGCTGCGCACGCTCGCCGAGTGGAACCCGATCAGCGCGGTCACCGCCGCGCTGCGCGACCTGTTCGGCAACGCCCCCGTAGCGGAGGGCGCCGCCTGGCCGGTGGCACACCCGGTGGCCGGCTCGCTGGCGTGGAGCGCCGTCCTGATCGCGGTGTCCCTGCCGCTCGCCGTACGCCGGTACGCGCACGGTGAGCGGTGAACGGTCAGGTCTGGCGAGCCGGTTCGGGGCCGCGGGAGGAGAACTGCTCGTCGGACACGATCCGTCGGGGCGGCCAGGTGATGTGGTCCTGCGGCCACGACTGGCGGGTCTTCTTCAAGGACCACGACGGCGGCTCGTACATGGGCGGTTCATAGCCGTCGGGCAGGGCGGTCTTCCAGGTGATGCCCGTCGTCCGCTCTGCGAACTCGGCCTTGATCGCCTTCAGTCGCTCGGGCTGAGTGATCAGGGCGACCGCGGTCGCCGCGAGGTACTGGACGGCGTCGTGCGGCTGCGCGGGGCGACGAAGCCGTCTGACGCGAAGCCGTGGTGGGGGTCGGCGGCCGGGGCGCCGAAGGCAGCCAACGGCAGCGGTCACCGGACCGTGGTCGCGAGCGCGGGCGCGGGACGATCGCGCGGCTGGGCGCGAGGCCCGGCCCACTGAGGACAGCGCCAGCCGGCGTCGGTCGGGGTGGGATGAGCGGGGTGGGGAGGGAGAGGGCGGCGGGAGGCGGGTACGGCGTCGTCCCCCATCGGTGCCGGGCGGGGACGGGCATGGATGGGGGACGGTGGGCGCTCGGGCGGCACACCGCGGCGCCGCTGCGCGCCGTGGGGATGACGGACGACCGGATCGCAGCATGGCGCCGGAGCGGCAGGGCCGCCCGAGCACGGGCCCTTCGGTCAGTGCCTGTTGCCGCCGAACAGCGAACGACGCAGCCGGCGCAGTGGCGCGAAGAGCGACACACGGCGCACCCGCGTGTCCCGGTCGCTGCGCTCGTGCCTGGTGTCACGCGCGGTCAGCTCGCGCATCAGCGAGGTCGCCTCGACCGTCTTCTGCTGCGGTATGGCGGGACCCGCCAGCACCGAAAGATGGCGGTCGAGGCGCGAACTGGTCGCGCTGCTCCCGCAGCTGATCGCAGGGACCCTCGCCCTGCTGCGCACTGTTATCTGCTCCATGTCACTCCCCACCCGTAACGAGTCCACCCGGCGCGGGCAGAGTAACCCTATCTCCCCATCCGGGCACTCGGGTATCTGGCCCGCAGGATTCACCTTCGCCGCAAGGAGGTTGACGATTACTCTCCGAATCCGACCGATTTCAGGGCGAGTTGCGCAATCGGCTGACTGGTGGGCTGCGCGGAGCCGCCCGCGGGCTCGACGGTGACAGCCAGTGACGTCGCGGACGTGCCGAGCCCGGTCGCGATCAGGGGCGTGTCGCCGTCGAGGAGCCCGAGGGAGCGCGGTCGCACATCCGGGCGCATGAGCCACAGCTGGTGCACGCGCCCGCCGGGCTCGGTGCCGTACCCGCTGAGGGTGACGACGGCTCGCCCCTCGGCCGCGGAGGCGATCACCGCGATGCCCCGGCCACGGGCATCCTTGCTGCTGGTGGCCCGGGCGTCCGGGGCCGAGAGCACCTGCGCGATCTCGCGTGCCTGGGCCCGCTCGGCGTCCAGCCGGTCCTGGGTCCGGCCCGCCTCGACGGCGAAGAGCCCGGCGACGACGAGCGCCGCGGCGGCGGTCGCCGTGGCGAGCGGAACGAACAGGGGGCGCACCCGGGGCGTACGGGTGCGTGCCGGCGGGGGCTGGGTGCCCCAAACGTGCGGCGGCAACTGTGGTGTGCGCTCTTGCCCGGGGGCGGGCTCCTGCGGGGTCGTACGCACGGCGGCCAGTACCCGCGCGCGCAGCGCGACCGGCGCGGGCGCGGCCGTGGACCAGGCGAGCCGCACCACGTCCTCGGACAGCGCCCGGACCTCGCTGGCGCAGCGCTCGCAGCCGCCGAGGTGCTTCTCGAAGCGGCGCCGCTCGCCCGGTTCCAGGGCGTCGAGCGCATAGGGGGCGGCCAGCGAGTGCGGGTCCTCGCGGCGCAGCACACGGCCGAGGGCGTTCATGCGGCACCTCCCAGGCACTCGCGCAGCCGGGTCAGTCCGTCGCGCATCCGTGTCTTCACCGTGCCCAGCGGCAGCGAGAGCCGCTCGGCCACCTCACGGTAGGTGTAGCCGTCGTAGTAGGCGAGGGTGACGGACTGCCGCTGAAGGGCGGTGAGCCGGTCCAGGCAGTGGCGCACCCACTCGCGTTCCAGGCCCGCCTCCACCTCCTCGGACACCTGGTCGAAGGCCGGGTGGTGGGAGCGGCGGGCCTCGCGCTCCTCGCGTTCGCCGGCCGCGCGGGCGCTGCGCACCCGGTCCACGGCGCGGCGGTGGGCGAGGGTGAGGATCCAGGACAGGGCGCTGCCCCGGGCGGGGTCGAACCGCGCCGCGGAGCGCCACAGTTCGAGCAGTACCTCCTGGGCCACCTCCTCCGACTGGGCCGGGTCGCGCACCACGCGCCACACCAGGCCGTACACGGGTCCGGACACCAGCCCGTACAGGTCCTCGAACGCCCGCTGGTCGCCGCCCGCCACAAGCACCAGAAGCTCGTCCGCCTCCACCGCGTCCCCCTCTCGCCGTCCGCAGCCGGACCGTCCCGTCACACCAGGTATTCGCACCGAACGCACCTCCGGACGGTGTTACGGATCAGCCGCCCGAAAACGCGGGTCGCGCAGGGGGGAAGAAAAAAATCCACGGCCGACCAATCCGGCCCGGCGCCGTCTCCGAATCCCCGGGCGTCAGGCAAGTCGGCACGGAGGAACGGACGGCATGACTCCTCTCATCTCCAGCAGGGCCGCGGGACGTTCGGGTCTCGCCGCCCTCATCTGTGGTGCGCTGGCCGCCGGGGGGCTCACAGCCGCCGGTGTGGCCATGCTGGAACCGGGGGCGGCCGCCGCCTCCTCCCACCGGGAGGCCCCGCTGATCTCGGGAGCCCCGCAGTACGACAACACGGACGTGTACGCGTTCGTCAGCCCGGACGAACCGGACACGACCACGATCATCGCCAACTGGATCCCGTTCGAGGAGCCGGCCGGCGGACCGAACTTCTACACGTTCGCGGACGACGCCCAGTACGACCTCCACATCGACAACAACGGTGACGCGCAGGGCGAGTTGCTGTTCCGCTACACGTTCACCACGCACCGCAAGAACGGGGACACCTTCCTCTACAACACGGGTCCGGTCACCAGCCTCGACGACCCGGACCTGAACATCACCCAGACCTACGACATC
Organism: Streptomyces sp. NPDC001508; assembly: GCF_040298665.1. NCBI lineage: Bacteria > Bacillati > Actinomycetota > Actinomycetes > Kitasatosporales > Streptomycetaceae > Streptomyces > Streptomyces sp. NPDC001508. The sequence goes on along the minus strand of NZ_JBEPAP010000005.1, from coordinate 81,646 downwards.
GATCTGGTCCGGCTGAAGGACCAGCACGAGGTGTCCCGGACGAAGCTCGCGGACGACGTGCCGGTCGCGCCGTCCAATGTGGGCAAGGCCTCGATGCCGGACTACGGCACGCTGCGCGCGCAGGCGGTCCACCGGACGGCCGGCGGCACCCGGACCTTCGCCGGGCAGGCGGACGACCCGTTCTTCCTGGACCTGCGCGTCTTCGACCTGCTGTACGGCGGGAACCTGTCCGAGGTCGGCCGGGACACCCTCAAGGGCTACAACGTCAACACGATCGCCCTCCAGGTGCCGAACGACCTGATCCAGGAGTCGGCGAAACAGCCGGTCGTCGGCATCTGGTCGACGACGCAGCGCAGGAACGCGCAGGGCTACTACACACAGGTGTCGCGGCTCGGCAACCCGCTCGTCAACGAGGTCGTCAACCCGCAGAAGGACAAGGACCGGTTCAACGCCTCAGCGCCCTGGGACGACGCGCAGTTCCTGAAGAACGTCACCAACCCGGAGCTGCCGAAGCTCATCGAGGCGATCTACAAGATCCCGGCGCCCGCCGAGCCCCGCAACGACCTGGTCGACGTCTTCCTGAAGGGGGTCGACGGGCTCAACCGGCCGCCGAACGTGCGCCCGGCGGAGGAACTGCGCCTGAACACCTCCATCAAGCCGAGCGCGCACCCCAAACGGCTGGGTGTGCTCGACGGCGACAACGCGGGGTTCCCGAACGGCCGTCGGCTGACCGATGACGTGATCGACGCCGCCCTTCAGGTGGTCGAGGGCGAACTGGTCGGTGCCAAGAACGACCTCGGCGACGCGGTGGACGCGAACGACAAGAAGTTCGAGCAGCACTTCCCGTACGTGGCCCAGCCGACGGCCGGTTCGCGCGGCGCGCTCGCCAAGGGCACCACCGAAGGCGCCGACGTCCGCAGCGGGCTCGGCGACGCGCTGCGCCCGGCCGGCTCGTCCGCCGGTTCCGGCGACACGGTGCTGATCGCCGCCTCCGCGGCTTCGGGCGCGGCCGGGATCCTGCTGATCGGCACCGCCCTGGCGTGGTGGCGCCGCCGGATGCGGCGCCCTTACTGATCCCGCCGGCGCACCCCACCGACCGGCGCGGCCCGTATCCCCGTATCCCCCACGGCGCGGGCCGCGCCACCCCGCCGCACGACCACCCGCCCAGGCGACACAGGAGAGGGCATGCCCCCGCGAACGCACGACGCCGAACCGACCGGACAACCGCCGAACACCCCTGAGCAGAGGCCGGAGTCCAACGCCCCCGGTAACGAGAACGAGCCGGGGCACGGCCTCGCCGAGGACGGGCCCGGGGACAACGTCCCCGAGGGACGCGGCGCGGGGCCCGGCGGCCGGCGGGGCACGGCTGGTGGCGCCGGCCGCCGGGCTCGGCCGGAGACCGACGTCCCCGCGCCGGAGAGCAAGCCGGCGAACGACCTCGCCGGGGTCGGGCCGGAGCGCCCGGGAGCGGCGGGTGCCACCCCGCCGGATGCCGCCCCGCCGGATGCCGCCGCCGACGAGGCCGGGCCGCGGCTGGGCCCGCCCACGCACCACACCACGCCGAACACCGGCACGACCCACACCACATGCACACCGAACACCACGACAGCCGGAAAACCGACGCTCGCACCCCACGAAGAACCGTGCCTGCCCCACACCAGCACCCCGACGTCCCAAACCATCCCGTCCAAGGACAAGGCAGGCACGAGGAGGGCGACCACGGCCGACGTCATCGACAGGCCCGCTCCGCCGGCTGCCGCCGCCGACGGGCAGGTCGCCGCTGTGCGGCGGGTGGCCAGCGGCGGGCGGCGGTGGCGGCGGGCCCGGGCCGCCGGTTGCGCGGTGCTGCTGGCCGTCGCGCTCACCGGTGGTGCCGTCGCCGTGGGCGCCGCGCGGGACGGGTCGCCCGCTCCGGCCGCCGCGGTCTCCGCCGCCGTCTCCCCCGGCCTGCTGAGCGGCGGCGACCTCGACGCTAGCGTCGCCGCTTTGCAGGCGCATCTGCGGGCGCAGCCACGGGACTTCGCCGGTTGGGCCGTCCTCGGACTCGCGTACGTCGAACAGGCCCGCGTGCAGGGCGACCCGTCCCGGTATCCGCAGGCCGACCGGGCCCTGCGGCGCTCCCTGCGGCTGGCCCCGGACAACGACCAGGCGCTCGCGGGACGCGCCGCGCTCGCCGCCGCCCGGCACGACTTCACGGCCGCCCTCCGCCACGCGGACCGTGCGCTGGCGCGCAACCCCTACAGCGAGCGCGCCCTGTGCTCCCGTATCGACGCCCTGGTCGAACTCGGCCGGTACGAGGAGGCGTCCCGGGCCGCCGACACCGCCGACGCGCGGCGCCCCGGGGTGCCGGTCTTCACCCGGTACGCCTATGTGCGCGAGCTGCGCGGCGACGTCGGCACGGCCCGGCGGGTGCTGGAGCGGGCGCTGGCCGCCGCCGTCACGCCCGGGGACGTGGCGTACGTCGCCACCCAGCTCGGCCACCTCGCCTGGAACCAGGGCGACTACAAGACCGCCCTGGCCCACTACGGCCGGGCGCTCGCCGCCGACGAGACCTATCTCCCCGCCCTGGAGGGACGGGCCCGCGCGCAGGCGGCGAGCGGGGACCGGGCCGCCGCCGTCCGGGGCCTGGAGGCCGTCGTCGCCCGGTCGCCGCTGCCCGGCCCGCTGGTCGAACTCGGCGAGCTGTACGAGGCGCGCGGCGCCCCGGGCGACGCGGCCAGGGCGCGTGACCAGTACGCCCTCGTCGGCGCGTGGACGTCCCTCGCCCGCGCGGGCGGCGTCGACGCCGACCTGGACACCGCGCTCGCCGCCGCCGACCACGGCGACCGGGCCGCCGCCCTGCGCGCGGCGCGCGCCGAGTGGGCCCGCCGGCGCAGCGTGCACACCGCGGACGCCCTCGCCTGGGCCCTGCATGTCAACGGCAGGGACCGGGAGGCGCTGCCGTACGCCCGGCGGGCCACGGCCACCGGGTACCACAACGCCTCCTTCCTCCATCACCGCGGGATGATCGAACTGGCCGTGGGGGACCGGCGGGAGGGCCGCGCCTCGCTCACCGCGGCCCTGCGGCTGAACCCCGGCTTCTCGCCGCTCGGCGCGGCCCGCGCCAGGGCGGCACTGCGCGGTGCGGAGGCGGCCGAGTGAGGATCCGTCATCCGTTCGCCGCCTTCGCGGCCGTGTTCACGGCGGCCTGCGCGGTCGTGCTGGTCCCCGCCGGGAGTGCCGGGGCGCATCCGCTCGGCAACTTCACCGTCAACCGCTACGACGGTCTCATCGCGGCTCCCGGGCTGCTCCGCGTCGACCACATCGAGGACCTCGCCGAGATACCCGCCGCCCAGGCCCGGCCGGACATCGGGCGGCTGGGCACGGCGGGTTGGGCCCGCGGCCGGTGCGCCGACGCCGCCGCGGGCAGTGCGCTCACCGTGGCGGGCCGGCGGACCACCCTGTCCGTCGAGCGCAGTCACGCGGTGCGGCGGCCGGGGCAGGCCGGGCTCGACACCCTGCGGGTGGAGTGCCGGTTCACCGCGCCGCTGCCCGAGGGCCGCTCCGTAGCGATCGGTTTCCGGTCCGCGGGAGCGGACACCGGGCCGGGCTGGCGGGAGATCACGGCGCGCGGCGACCGTATGACGCTCACGGCGACCGATGTGCCCGAGCGCTCGGTCTCGAACGAACTCACCAGCTATCCACGGGAGTTGCTGTCCTCCCCCGCCGACACCGGCGGGGCCGACGTACGGGTGCGGCCCGGCGGTCCGGCGCTCGCCGAGCCGCACCGGGACGCGCCCGCCGCGACCGTCCTGCCCCGCGGCGCCGATCGCTGGACCCGCGCCCTGGACGACCTCGTGGCCCGGCACCGGCCGACCGCCGGCTTCGTCCTCCTGGCGCTGGTGGTCGCGGCCGGGCTCGGCGCGCTGCACGCCCTCGCACCGGGCCACGGCAAGACGCTGATGGCCGCGGCGGCGGCCGCCCGGGGCGGCCGGGCCCGGCTGCGGGACGTGCTGCCGCTGGCGGCCTCGGTGACGGTCACCCACACCCTCGGCGTGATCGCGCTCGGCCTGCTCGTCACGGCGGGCTCGGCGGCGGCGCCCTCGGTGATCGCCTGGCTGGGCATGGCGAGCGGCATCCTGGTGATGCTGGCGGGCACCAGCCTCGTACGCCGGACCTGGCGCAGCCGCCACCACCCGGCCACGGACCCGCACCACCACCCCCACCCACATTCGCACCCGGCCAAGGACCCGCACCCCCACCCGCACCCACACCGGACCACGGACCCGCACCCGGACCCGCACGCGCACCCCCACCCACATCCGCACCCAGCCACGGACCCACACCCCCACCCGCACCCGCACGGTCGCCTCCGCCACCACGACCGCCACCACGACCGCCCTCACACCGTCAAGGACGCCGTCGTGAACGCCGTGGAGCACACGCACGGCGGTTCCTCCCACACGCACCCCACCGCCCCCACCCTCCGCGGCACGCTCCTGCTCGGCTTCGCGGGCGGACTCGTGCCCAGCCCGTCCGCGGTGGTGGTGCTCGTAGGCGCCGCCGCGCTCGGGCACGCCTGGTTCGGGCTGCTCCTCGTCCTCGGGTACGGGACCGGACTGGCCCTGACGCTGACCGCGGCCGGATTCGCCGTCGTCAGGCTGGGTGCGGGAATGACCCGGGTGCTCGACGGACGGCCCCGCTGGACCACCCATCCGATGGCCGCCCTGGTGCGCCGGACCGTGCCGCTCGCGTCCGCGCTCGGCGTCGTGGTCCTGGGCATCGGACTGGTGCTCAAGGGGACGGCATCCGCGTTCGGATGAGCTACTTTGTGGAGACATCACGCGAGCCGGCGTGAGGGGGCGCCCGTGTCGGAAGAGCCGGTCGACGAACGTGTGATCGCGGGCCGTTACCGTCTGCTGTCGCCGCTCGGCGAGGGCGGCATGGGGACCGTGTGGCGGGCGCGCGACGAGGTGCTGCGCCGCGAGGTGGCGGTCAAGGAGGTGCGGGCCCCGGCCGGGCTGCCGGACCCGGACGTGCAGCGGATGTACGCCCGCCTGGAGCGTGAGGCGTGGGCGGCGGCCCGGGTCGCACACCGCAGTGTGGTGACGGTGTACGACGTGGCGGTGGAGGGCGGCCGGCCGTGGATCGTCATGGAGCTGGTCCGGGGCCGGTCGCTCGCCGACCGGTTGGCGGCGGACGGCCCGCTGCCGCCGCAGCGCGTCGCGTACATCGGCGCCGAGGTGCTGGCCGCGCTGCGCGCCGCCCATGAGGCCGGGGTGCTGCACCGGGACGTGAAGCCGGGCAATGTGCTGCTGGGGAGCGAGGGCCGGGTGGTGCTCACCGACTTCGGCATCGCCACCGTGGAGGGCAGCTCCGCGCTGACCATGACCGGCGAGATGGTCGGCTCACCGGAATTCCTCGCCCCGGAGCGGGCGTTGGGGCGCACCCCGGGGCCCGAGTCGGACCTGTGGTCTTTGGGTGTGCTGCTGTACACGGCGGTCGAGGGTGTCTCGCCGTTCCGGCGCGACACCCCGCTGAGCACCCTGCGCGCGGTGGTCGACGAGGAGGCGCCGGCGATGCGTCGTGCGGGGCCGCTGGCCCCGGTCGTCGAGGGGCTGCTGCGCAAGGATCCCGCCGAACGGCTGCCCGCCGACCTGGTCGGGCAGCGGCTGCGGCTCGTCGCGGCGGGCGGCGCGCCGCGCCCCGGCACGGCGTACGCGCCGACGGCCACGACCCGGCCGGTCCGGCCGGACCCGAACGGGCCGATGCCGGTCCGGTCCGAGGGTGCGTCGGCCCCGGCGGCGACCGCGGTGACCGCCCCGGAGCACGGCCGGCGTGCCGTCGTCGTCCTGGTGGCGGGGCTGCTCGCCGTGGCGCTCGCGCTCGCCGGGCTGACGTACGCCCTGCTGAACCGCGACGACGGCGGGGGCGGCGGCGCCGCGAGCGACAGCGGACCGGCAAGCGGTGCCGGCTCCTCCGCACCGGGCGGCTCCTCCACACCGGGCGGCGGCACCGGTTCCGGCACGCGGGACACCTCGCCCGAGACGAGCGGCGGCCCGTCCGGCACCCGGCCGGCCCAGTCGGTGCGGGTCACCCTCACCGGCGCCGACACGCGCTATTCCGGGTCCTGTCCGCCGCCGACCGCGCACACGCCCGCGTTCACGGCGACGTTCACCGTGGGGCGGCTGCCCGCGCAGGTCGAGTACCGGTGGGTCGTGAGGAGCGGGTCCGTCTCCGACCTGGGGTGGCGGACGCTGGCGTTCCCGGCGGACGGCGGACGGACGCGGCAGGACAAGGTGGTGGTGAGGGCCGCTGCCGGGAGCGGGACGACCGAGGACGCGATCAGTGTGGAGGTACGGGCTCCGGTGCGCACGACGTCCGACGCCGTGCCGTTCTCGGTGACGTGCACGGCGACGGAGACCCCGACGGACGGGGCCTCCGCTTCGCCTTCGGACTCGCCGTCCGACGCGCCCTGAGGACTCAGCCGTTGCTGCTGAGCACGGGCAGATAGCCGAGGGACTGGCCGCCCGCGGTGGGGTGGTACGACTCGCCGATGTCCAGCCAGTTCACACTCTGCAGCCAGGAGCTGCCGGAGCACAGCTCGTGGCCGGTGAAGGTGGTGCGGACGTCGCCGAAGACGAAGCCGTAGGCGGCGACGCGCTGGGCGATGACGCTGTTCATCTGGTCGGACGCGTCGTTGATCGCGGACCGCTTGGTCTCGGAGAGGCCGACGCAGGACGTGCCCAGCTTGTAGAAGCGGGGGTAGCCGATGACGACGACCCGGGCGGAGGGGGCCTTGGACCTGATCGCCGAGTAGACGGTGTTGAGCTTGCCGGGCAGCGTCGAGGCGATATAGGACCGGGCGGTGTTGATCCGGGACAGACAGCCGCTGTCGTCGCTGAGCACACAGGTCGTCATGACGTCGGCGAAACCGGCGTCGTTGCCGCCGACGGTGAGGGACACGAGGCCGGTGGAGGAGTTGAGCGAGCCGAGCTGGCTCGCGAGAACGTCGTCCGTGGTGGCGCCGGAGCAGGCGTTGAAGGCGAAGGACGAGGGGGAGTTGTAGGTGTTCCACAGGTAGGGGTACGCCTTGGTGCTGCGGTCGCAGCCGCCGCTGGAGCTGATGTAACCGCCCGCGCCGACCCCGGAGGAGTAGGAGTCACCGAGGGCCACATAGCCGCCGGCCACCGCGGACGAGGACGCCTGCGCCGTGGCGGCCCCGGTGAGGGCGAGGCCGACCGCGAGAAGCATCGAGGTCAGATACGCGGTAAGTCGGGAACGTCTCATGGAACCTCCCTTTAGCAGCATCTCTGCCTCAACTTTGGTAGCAGCTACGCGTGTTGACTGAAAGCGTTCATGCCAATACTTTTCAGGCCCGGACGAGATCGACTCGGCCCGTTACCGCCCGATTGATTGCATGTTCATGACATGCATGTTGACAGCTTGTCAACTCCCTTGAGCCATACCCGTAGAAGACCCACCCTTTTCTCAACCCCGGGATGGAACGCAACACGTTCCAGGGCCGTGCGGGCGATCCCGCCCGCATCCCCCACAGCAGCGCGCCGCACCCGGGCGCGCTCCGCCAGGAGGAGGACCCCCTCGTAATGGCACAGCTGCGTAGCAAGAAGTTCCGCCTCGCCGCCCTCACCGGCGTGGCCGCCGCCGCCCTCGTGGGCGGGCTCACCGCGCTCCCGGCGCACGCCGCCCCCGTCACCGGCACGGTGCTCGCCGCCGGCTCCCCCACCGCGGTGAAGGGCAGTTACCTCGTCACCCTGAAGAACTCCGCGGGTTTCAAGGCCTCGTCGAGCACCGGCAAGGGCCTGATCAAGGAGTACGGCGGCACGGTGAAGAAGACGTTCGGCGCGGCACTGAACGGCTACACCGCGAACCTCTCGGCGGCCGAGGCCGCGAGACTCGCCGCCGACCCGGCGGTGGCCTCCGTGGAGCAGAACCAGACCGTCCGGCTGACCGACACCACGCAGTCCGACGCCCCCTGGGGCCTGGACCGCGTCGACCAGACCTCGCTCCCGCTGTCCGGCACCTACACCTACCCGGACAGCGCGGGCAGCGGCGTGACCGCGTACGTCATCGACACCGGCGTACGCATCACACACAGCGAGATCAGCGACCGCGCCTCCTACGGCTATGACGCGGTGGACGGCGACAACACGGCCGAGGACGGCAACGGCCACGGCACCCATGTGGCCACCACCATCGCGGGCTCCACCTACGGCGTGGCCAAGAAGGCGAAGATCGTCGCCGTGCGCGTGCTCGACAACAGCGGCTCGGGCACCACCGCCGGCGTCATCGCGGGCATCGACTGGGTGACCGCCAACCACAGCGGGCCCTCGGTCGCCAACCTGTCGCTCGGCGGCGGCGCCTCGTCCACGCTGGACACGGCCGTGCGCAACTCCATATCCAGCGGCGTCACCTACGCGGTCGCCGCGGGCAACAACGGGCTCAACGCCTCCTCGTACTCCCCCGCCCGGGTGAGCGAGGCGATCACGGTCGGCGCCACCACCAGCTCCGACGCCAAGGCCGGCTACTCCAACTACGGCTCGATACTCGACCTGTTCGCGCCCGGCTCCGCCATCACGGCGGGCTGGAACACCAGCGACACCGCCACCAACACCATCTCCGGCACGTCGATGGCCACCCCGCATGTCGCGGGTGCCGCGGCCGTCTATCTGGCGGGCCACACCTCGGCCACCCCGGCCCAGGTCGCCACCGCCCTGGTGAACGGCGCCACCTCCGGCACGCTCTCCAGCGTGGGCACCGGCTCGCCGAACAAGCTCCTGAAGATCGTGCCGTAACACCGGTACGCACCCCTCGAACCACCCGTTCCCCGGAGGCAGCCGGCGCCTCCGGGGAACGCGCGTTCCGGGGCCGGCCGGACGAGAGACCCGGCTCGGACAGCCGCATCCGGGTCGGCCCATCGGGCCGTCCCCGTTCCCGTCCCCGGCCCCGGCCACCCGGTCGCCCCGCCCGGTGCCCGGTGCCTTCAGGTCCGCGCCCGCGCGGAACGTGCCGCCCTCACCCCACAGCACCGCCACCCGCGCCTCCTCGCCGGCCTCGAACACCCCGAAGGCGGCGGCGAGTTCGGCCGCGGTCGGCCCGTCGACCGCGTTGCGGACCTCAAGCCGGGGACAGCACGACGGCGGTGATGTGTTCCCCGCGTTCCAGACGCACCGGCACGGACACCTCTCCTCCCTGGCAGGCCGGCCGAGCCGCACCCGGTAAGGAACACGGGGAAAAATCGGAGGATCGTTCGCATGTCCGACACTCCGGGCCCACTTCGGAAACCGGGTGCGCACCGGGCCCGCGTGCCGGATCATGGCGGCATGTCTGCAAACCCACACGACGCGCTGCCGATCCGGCTCAACGTCGACGACTCCGACTCGCCGTCCGACGTCGTCGACGCGCTGTTCCTCGGCCGCTTCGCCACGGGCGAGCAGCCGTACTCGCACGCCGTCAACATCGACCGGGTCCGCTCCGGAGCGACCCTGCTGCCGCGGGACGCCCGGGTGCTGCGCGTCGCCCGGGACGAGGACCGCAACGCCACTCTCGCCGAGGGCGACGGCTGGACCCTGCTGGTCTCACGCTGGAACCGGGGCGCCGATGTCACGGTGACCGCGACCACCGCGGAGCTGGCGAAGGAGATCCTGGAGCGGACCACGGACGGCGCGGCGGACGAGCCCGAACCGCAGCCGGAGAACGTGACGATGGGCTTTTGGTACGTGTCCCCGAGGCGCGGCCCGCACCGCACCACCCGCCAGATCTCGGCGGGCACCTGGGAGGAGGTGCGGCCCAACTACACGGCGCCGGTGGCGGAGGCCATGGACCGGCTGATGAAGACGACCCCCGAGGACATCTCGGGCCGGCTGCTGCTCCTCCACGGCCCGCCGGGCACCGGCAAGACCTCCGCGCTGCGCACGCTGGCCCGCTCCTGGCGCGACTGGTGCCAGGTCGACTGCGTGCTGGACCCGGAGCGGCTGTTCGGCGACGTCGGCTATCTGATGGACATCGCCATCGGCGAGGAGGACGCGACGGGCAAGGGCCGCTGGCGGCTGCTTCTGCTGGAGGACTGCGACGAGCTGATCCGCGGCGAGGCCAAGCACACGGCGGGCCAGGCGCTGTCGCGGCTGCTGAACCTGACCGACGGCCTGCTGGGCCAGGGCCGCAACGTGCTCGTCGGCGTCACCACCAACGAGGACCTGGAGCGGCTGCACCCCGCCGTGGTGCGTCCCGGCCGCTGTCTGGCCCGGATCGAGGTAGGCCCGCTGACCCGCGCGGAGGCGGTGTCCTGGCTGGGCACGGAGCAGGGCATCGGCCGCGACGGCGCGACGCTGGCCGAACTGTACGCACTGCGCCGCGGCACGACCCCGACCTCGGTACCGGGCGCCCGCGAGTCAACGGAAGCGGGCCTGTACCTCTGAGGCCACCGCCCGGGGACCGGGCCGGCCCGGTCCCCCACCACCAGGGCCGCAGCACACCGGCGCCCGGCCACCGCCCGAGCCGTGCGGGCGGCCGCTGGGGCGGGTTCGCGGTCGGGAGGGTGTTTTGATGGGGGTATGACCTTGTTCGTCGGTACGTCGGGGTGGCAGTACCGGGACTGGCGGGGCGTTCTGTACCCGGCCGACCGGCCGATGCGGGTGTGGCTGGAGGAGTACGCCGCGCGCTTCGCCACCGTGGAGATCAACAACGCGTTCTACCGGCTGCCGACGCGGGAGAACTTCGAGCGCTGGCGGGACCGCGTGCCCTCGGACTTCGTGGTCGCGGTGAAGGCCAGCCGCTATCTGACCCACATCAAACGGCTGCGCGACCCGCAGGAACCGGTGGGGCGGCTGATGGGCAGCGCGGCGGGTCTCGGCGACCGCCTCGGCCCGGTCCTGCTCCAGCTCCCGCCGACCCTGCGCGCCGACCCGTACCTCCTGGACGCGTGCCTGGCGTGCTTCCCCTCCGGCACCCGGGTCGCGGTCGAACCACGCCACGACTCGTGGTGGACCGCGCAGACCCGTGCGGTCCTGGAGCGCCGGGGTGCGGCGCTGTGCTGGGCCGACGTCCTCGCCCGCCCGGTCACCCCGTTGTGGCGCACCGCGAACTGGGGCTACGTCCGCTTCCACCAGGGCCGCGCCCGCCCCTGGCCGCGCTACGGCCGACGCTCCCTGGAGACCTGGACCGACCGCATCGCCACCACCTGGTCCGGCACGGAGGACGTCTACGCGTACTTCAACAACGACCCCGGTGGAGCCGCGGTGCAGGACGCGACGGCATTCGCCGCGGCGGCGGCCAGGGCCGGCCTGCCGGCCACCCGCACCCCGGCCCTGACGCGACACACGGCTGAGCCCCGGCACACCCCCGTGCATCCCGTCGGCGGGCCCCCGGGCCGCCCACCGGCTCCGCCTCACCCCGCCCCGTAGGCCGCACGCAGCGCGTCGCGTACCGCGGTCAGGGCCGCCGTCTCGTCCAGGCCGAGCCGGCGGGCCCGTTCCGCGTAGGTCTGTGCGGCGGTCGCGGCCTCGCGTGCCGCGGCCGAGCCGGCCGCCGCCACGAACGTCCCGTTGCGGCCCCGCGTCTCGATCACCCCGTCCGTCTCCAGCGCCCGGTACGCCTTGGCCACGGTGTTCGCCGCAAGCCCCAGCGACCCGGCCAGCCCGCGCACGGTCGGCAGCCGGTAGCCCACCGGCAGCACCCCGGACCGCGCCTGCTCCGAGATCTGGGCCCGCACCTGCTCGTACGGAGGTGCGCTGTCGTCGATGCGGATCTTCAAGGTCACACCGCGATTCTCCCGCACCCGCAGGAAAATGACGGGCACCCGGGTCCCGGTCCCCCGTAGCGTGCGACCCCATGACTGTGCTCGTGCGCGATCTGCGCCCCGACGCGCGTGCGGACCTGGACGGCTTCGTCCGGGTCCGGCACCGTGCCCTCCCGTTCATGCTGTTCACCCCGGAATCCGTCGCCCACGAGATCGCCCACGCCCACCCGGACGCCCATCTGCGCAGGCTCGTCGCCGAGGAGGACGGCGAGATCATCGGCACCGCCCAGGTGGGCATCGCCCATGACAGCCCGGAGCCGGGCCAGGGCTATGTCAACGTGTATGTCGACCCGGAGCGGACCCGGCGCGGCGCCGGCGGGCTGCTGGTACGCACCGCCGAGGAGCATCTGGCGGCCCGGGGCGCGCGCCGTCTGCTGACCTGGGTGCCGGACGGGCCGGGCAACCTCGCCTTCGCCGAACGGCACGGCTACCGGGCGGGCCGCTCCGCGCACTTTCTGCGGCTGGATCTGGCGCATGCGACGCTGCCCCCGTTGCAGGACCCGCCGCCGGGCGTCGAACTGCGCAAGGGCTCGGACTTCGCCGACGACCCGCGCCCGCTGTTCCGGCTGGACGCGGAGACGATGGCGGACGAGCCCAGCGACCTGGACACCGAGTTCACGGACTACGGGGCCTGGCTCGACGAGACCTGGCGGCACCCCCTGTTCAGCCCCGAGCTGACCTCGGTGGCGCTGGTCGACGGGCGCCCCGCCGCGTTCAGCGCGGCCCGCACGGACGGCGGCCACCGCTACGGCACCGTGATGACGGGCACCGCGCGCGCCTTCCGGGGGCGCGGTCTGGCCAAGCTCGCCAAGAACGACTCCCTGCACCGTGCCCGCGCCGCCGGGTTCACGGAGGCGTTCACCGGCAACGACACCGGGAACGGCCCGATGCTCGCGATCAACACCTGGTTCGGTTACCAGGTCTGTGCGACGGAGGTGCGCCATGTCCGCGAACTCGGCTGACACCGGTGCTCTGTTGGAGGTCGTCCTGGTCAAGGGCGGCCGTACGAAGATCCGTTACCCGGCCGAGCTGCTGCGGGACGACGGCACCCGGATCGTGGTGCGCGCTCCCTTCGCGGGCGGCACGGTCCGCGACTTCGGCTTCGTGCGCTTCGCACCGGGCGATGTCTTCACCGAGTACTACTGGCGGGACCGCTGGTACGCGGTGATGGAGGTCCGCGACCCGGCGGGCGTGCTCAAGGGCTGGTACTGCGACATCGCCAGGCCGGCCGTGCTGTCCGGCACACGGCTGGTCGTGGAAGACCTCGACCTGGACCTGTGGCGCTCCGCGGACGGCACGGACGTACGGCGGCTGGACGAGGACGAGTTCACGCAGAGCGGGCTGGCCCGCACGGACCCCGAGGCCGCTGCCGCCGCCGTGGCCGCGCTCGACGAGTTGGAGGCGCTGGCCCGTACGGAACGCTTCGAGGCGCTGCTGGCCTGACCCGCCGCCGGCCGGGATCACACCGTCGCCACCACCGCGTACCGCTCGTCCGTCACGGGGCCGCCCCACAGCGCGGGCTCGTGGGACAGCGGATCCACACGCACCTGGGAGGCGATCGGTTCCAGGAGTGCGGTCAGCCGGGCTGCGGGTATGCCGACCGGGGAGAGCGTCCCCCATACGCCCTCGACCAGCACGAGCCGTCCGCCCGGCCGCAGCAGCCCGCTCCAGTGCCGCAGCACGCGGGCGGGTCCGGGCAGCGTCCACAGCACGTGCCGGACGAGGACGGCGTCGAAGCGCCGCTCCCCCACCGGGGGCCCGGCCGCGTCACCGACCAGGAACACCGCGTCGCGCCCGGCCGTCTTGGCGCGGGCCAGGTCCACCATCGCCGGGGACAGGTCGACGCCGGTGACGCGGTGCCCCCGCTCGGCGGCGAGGAGCGCCAGGCTGCCGGTGCCGCAGCCGAGGTCGAGCACATCGGCGGGGCGCCCGGGCAGCCATCTGCCGAGTCTGGCGGCCCAGGCCGCGCGCACCCCCGGGTCGCGCAGCCCGTGGTCCGGCTCGTCGTCGAAGGTCGCGGCGGCGGCGTCCCAGTCGACGCCCGCCGCCGTCCCGCGGTCGCTCTCGTCCGTCATGCCCCCAGGGTGACACCCGCCACTGACAGTGCGGGCGTGACAGCCGCCACTGACAGACCACCGCCGATCAGTCACCCTCACCGCAAGGGCCCGCCGCCGCGGAAGCGCGGATTCCGGCAGGCGCCGAAGGAGGCAGCCATGCGGCGCGCGACCGTGCACAAGCCCCTGAAGAAGACGGACACCCGCCGGGTGGGCGAGGAAGCCGAGGAGCGCCCCGCGGGGCGCCGGGAGATCCGCGAGGACATCGCCCGCACCTGGTGGCCGGACGGCTGACCGCCCGGCGGCCCATGTCACTCCGGCCGCCTGCGGCGGTGCATACGGTCGCGGGGACCGTCCACACGCGTGTCATGGCGCGCACGTACCTACCTGAGCGCAGTCTGAGCACTCCCTTAAGCGGACCATAAGGATCTCCCGCGACCGCCTCCAGCAGGCGATTTCCCGGTTTCTTCGGGCTAGTTTCTGATCGCCCCCCGCGGGATCGACCCCACCCCCGAAGACCGGAGGAGTTCCCCCATGCCCGTACGCCGCCAGCCGCCCGCACGCCGTACGGCCGCGGCCGTCGCCGTCCTCGGCGCGGCACCGCTCGCCCTGACCGCGCTCACCGCCGCGCCGGCCGCCGCGCACGGCTCGATGGGCGACCCCGTCAGCCGGGTGGCGCAGTGCTACGCGGAGGGACCGGAGAGCCCCGACTCGGCGGCCTGCCGGGCGGCGGTCGCGGCCGGCGGCACCCAGGCGCTCTACGACTGGAACGGCGTCCGGATCGGCGACGCGGGCGGCCGGCACCAGGCGCTGATCCCGGACGGCAAGCTGTGCAGCGCGAACAACGACGAGTTCAAGGGGCTCGACCTGGCCCGCGCCGACTGGCCCGCGACAGGCGTGAGCAGCGGCTCGTACACCTTCAAGTACCGGGTGACCGCCCCGCACAAGGGCACGTTCGACGTCTACCTCACCAAGCCCGGCTACGACCCGGCCAAGCCGCTCGCCTGGGCCGACCTGGACCTGGCGCACCCGGTCGCGACGGTCACCGACCCGGTGGCCTCGGGCGGCTTCTACACGTTCTCCGGCACGCTCCCCGAGCGCTCCGGCCGGCAGCTGTTGTACGCGGTCTGGCAGCGCTCGGACAGCCCGGAGGCGTTCTACTCCTGCTCCGACGTCACCTTCGGCGGCAGCGGCGGGGGCGCGAACGGCGGTGGCAGCGGCGGGAGTACGGGTGACGGCGGCAGCGGCGAGGGCACGGGCGACGGTGAGGGCGGCTCGGGCACGGCCGCCCGTGGCGGCGGCGATGCCGGCACCCCCGCACCGAGCGCGTCCGCGCCGTCCGAGGAGCAGATCGCGGCCGGTGCCGACAAGTCGACGGTCGGGCACCACGGCCACGGCGACGACGACGCGAGCACATTGGCGGAGCCGGCGACGGCCGCGGCCGGCACCTCGGCCAACGAGCCGAAGGCCGCCGGTGCCTCGGCGAACCTGGCCGAGACCGGCGCGAACGGCGGCACGCCGTACCTGGCAGCCGGTGGCGCGGCGGTGCTGGCGCTGGGCGCCGCGGCGCTGTTCCTGTCGGTGCGGCGGCGCGCGGCGGGCGGCCGGCACGGCCGCTGAACGGATCTCCGGGGCCCGACCGGCGGCTCAGTCCGGTCGGGCCCCGGGCCCCGCCTCAGCCGAACGCCGACGCGCAGCTGGTGGGGGCGGCGTGCGCCGGGTCGAGGGCGTTGGCCACCTCGTGGAAGGCGACGCGGTCGAGCAGGCCGATCGCCAGGTGCTCGGAGAGATCCAGCGGGCACAGGTCCTGGAGCAGGACGTTGCGCACGTCTGAGCCGCTGAGGTACTGGGTGCGCCAGGGTGTGACCACCTCGTCGTACGTGGTGGCGATGACCGTGTAGCGGACTCCGGGGACGGTGTCGCCGCCCGTGTTGAGCCGGGTGAGGAAGTCGGAGCCGACGATCTGGTCGGCGAGGCCGGGGGTGGTGGCCTTGAGCAGGTCGGCGGCGCCGGGGAAGTACGGCAGCGGGTTGGTCAGACCGCTCAGGTCGGTGCCGGGGAAGTACGGCAGCGGGTTGGTCAGACCGCTCAGGTCGGTGCCGTGGTTGTCGGGGGCAAGGCCGACGAGGGCGTTCACCTTGCCGGCTCCGCCGAGGAACTTGAGGTAGTGGCGGGGCATCATGCCGCCCTGCGAGTGGCCGACGAGGTCGGCCTCGGCGGCGCCGGTCGCCGCGAGCAGCTTGTCGACGAAGGCGGAGAGCTGCGCTGCCGACCCGTCGATGGCGCCGAGGCCGTAGAAGACGGGGACACCGGGCAGTTGGCCGTAGCTCCGTGCTCTCCCGGCCGGGTCGGCCAGCCGCCGTAAGGCATCAGGCCGTCACCCGGGCGCGGCAGCATCGTGGTTGAGCACGCCGTTCCCCGCGCCCCTTCAGGGCGCCAACACGACACCGTGCTCTCCCGGCCGCGTCGGCCAGCCGCCATAAGACGTCACGCCGTCACCCGGGCGCGGCAGCATCGTGGTTGAGCACGCCGTTCCCCGCGCCCCTTCAGGGCGCCAACACGACACCGTGCTCTCCCGGCCGGGTCGGCCAGCCGCCGTAAGACATCAGGCCGTCACCCGGGCGCGGCAGCATCGTGGTTGAGCACGCCGTTCCCCGCGCCCCTTTGGGGGGTCTGTTCGGGGGTCAGGAGGCCAGGGTGGCGGGGAGGGCCGCTTGGGGGCCGAACTTCGCTCGTGCCCGGTCGGCCACCTCCTCGATGCGGCGGACCTTCTCGTCCACGGCGTCGAAGGTGAGCTGCCAGGAGGCCTGTTGGGCCGGGGTGAGTCCCTCCGCGCGCAGGACGAGCGCGCGGACCCGGGCGCGTTGCAGACCCAGGGCCTCGTACATGCCGTACGCGGTCCGCGTCAGGGCCGGCGAGTGCGCGGTCGGCTCCTTGAGGGTGCGGCTGCGGGTGGTCGCGAGGGGCGACCCCCCGTTCGAGCCGGTTCGAGAGCGGGGGAGGCCGGCGTAGCGCACGGTGAGGGTCAGGGTGCGGCAGACCTTCCCCAGGGTGCGCAGCCGTGCGCCCAGTTCACCGGCGGCCGAGAGCAGCGCACGGCGGTGCCGGTCGGGGTCCAGTTCGTCGAGGGGGAAGGGGCGTTCGGCCACGAGGGAGCGGGAGACCGCGTTCGGGACGACCCGGCCACGGTCGATGCCGTTCGCCTTCTCGTGCAGCTCGCGGCCCGCCTTCGCGCCGATCAGCCGCTGGAGCGTGCACAGCGGTGCGGCGGCCACCCGGCCCAGGGTGTCGAGTCCGTACCCGCACAGGGGCGGGCGGTGGCCGCGCCGACTCCGGGAAGCGCGCCGACGGGCCGGTCGGCGAGGAACTCCGCGGCGCCGTCCGGGCCTTCGGGGGCCGCCCGGGTCACCCCGGGCCGGGCGTCCCGCAGCGCCATACGAGCCAGCAGCGGGCCCGGCCCGGCGCCGATCGCGCAGTCGACGCCGTACAGCGCGAGGGCCCGGACCCGGATCACGGCCGCCAGGTCGACGGCGCTTCGGCCGAAGTACCGCTCGGCGCCCCGCAGATCGGCCAGCGCCCCGTCCGGCGGCAGCGCCTCGACGACCGGGGTGAACTCCTCCAGCAGCCCGAGCAGCCCCGGCAGGGCCGCCTCGTACATGGGAGGCGGCTGGAAACGTACGCAGAGGATGGTCATCCCGCACTCCCCGGACTCTGGTGCCACAACTTCCTTCCCCCCGCCGGGTCCTCGCCCGCGGGACGCAGATCGGCCCAGGGGTGCATCTCGTACCCCGTGGCTATGCGGATGGTCCGGCCCGGCATCGAAGGGGCCGCCTCCTCGCGCGGCGCGGGCTCCGCGAGCCGCGCCGCCACCTGGTCGAGCCCGCCCTCGGCGCGCAGTTCGACGAGTTCGGCGAGGTTCCAGGCGGCGGCGCCCACCACGCTGAGGCTGCGCGGGCCGCGCCGCTGCACCACCCCGCGCACCAGCAGCAGCCAGGAGTGGAAGACGGTGTGCGCGCAGGCGTCGTGGGAGTCGTCGAAGAAGGCGAGGTCGACCAGGCCCGTGCCGTCGTCCAGGGTGGTGAAGATGACGCGCTTGCCGGAGCGGATCGGCGGGGTCTGGGTGGCCGCCTTGGCGCCCGCGACCAGTACGGTCTCGCCGTGCGGCGTCTCCCGCAGCCGGCGCGCCGAGACCACGCCCAACTCCTCCAGGAACTCCCGGTGGTCGTCCATCAGATTGCGCGAGGCGTCCATGGACAGCACGCCCAGTTCGGCGCTGAGCCGTTCCGCCGGGGTGAGGTCGGGCAGTCCGGCGGAGGCGGTCTTCCGGCCGCCGGCCAGAGGGAGTTGGCCACCGCCGCCGCTGCGGGCACCGCGGTGCAGCTCGGCCAGATGGAGTTGCAGGTCCCGGCGGTTGGCGCCGAACGCGTCCAACGCGCCGACCTGGGCGAGCCGCCCGGCCAGCGGCCGGCTGGGCCGGGCCCGCTCCCAGAAGTCCAGCAGGGAGGCGTAGGGCTGTCCGTCCGCGATCCGGGCCGCCTCGGCCTCGCTGATGCCGTGCACGTCGCAGAGGGCGAGCCGCAGTCCCCAACGCCCGGGGGAACCGGGGGACTCAGCCGGTTCGGGCGCGGCCGGCCCTGATTCAGACACCAGTTCGATGCGATGGGTGACCGCGGACCGGTTCACGTCCAACGGCAGGATCGGCACCCCGCGCCGCCGCGCGTCCGCCAGCAGCAGCCGCTTCGGGTACATCCCGGGGTCATGGGTGAGCAGCCCGGCGTAGAAGGCGGCCGGGTGATGCGCCTTCAGCCACGCCGACTGGTACGTCGGTACGGCGAACGCCACCGCGTGCGCCTTGCAGAAGCCGTACGAGCCGAACGCCTCGACGATCTCCCAGGTCCGCCGGATCGTTTCCGCGTCGTATCCGCGCTCCGCCGCGTACCGGGCGAACCACACCCGGATCCGACCCTGTGTCTCCGGGTCGGACAGCCCGCGCCGCACCTGGTCCGCCACACCACGCCCGCAGCCGGTCAGGATGGCGACGATGTCGATGATCTGCTCGTGGAAGACGACGACCCCGTAGGTGTCGCGCAGCGGCTTCTCCAGGTCCGGGTGCGGGTAGCGGATCGGCGCCCGCCCGTGCCGCGCCTCGATGAACGGCCGGACCATGTCGGCGGCGACCGGGCCGGGCCGGAACAGCGATATGTCGACGACCAGGTCGTGGAAGCCGGCCGGCTGGAGCCGCCCCACCAGGTCCCGCTGGCCCGGCGACTCGATCTGGAAGCAGCCCAGCGTCTCGGTGGAGCGGATGAGTCGATAAGTCGCCGGATCGCCCTCCGCGACCGCGTCCAGATCGATCCGCTCCCCCGTCGCCCGCTGCACCTCGGCGACCGCGTGCGCCATCGCCGACTGCATCCGCACACCCAGCACATCGAGCTTGAGCAGCCCGAGGTCCTCCACGTCGTCCTTGTCGAACTGCGCCATCGGGAACCCCTCGCCGCTGGTCGGCACGACCGGCGTACGGGAGAGCAGGGAGGCGTCGGACAGCAGCACCCCGCACGGGTGCATGGCGATTCCGCGGGGCAGGGCGTCGAGCGACTCGACCAGGCCCCACAGCCGGTCGTACCGCTCGGCGTCCTGCCGGGACTCCCCGGCCAGCCGTCTCAGCTCGGGCAGTTCCGCCAGGGCCGCGCGGGCGTCGCGGGCGCGGATGTGCGGGAAGGACTTGGCGATGCGGTCGATGTCGGCCGGGTCCATGGACAGGGCCGCGCCCACGTCCCGGATCGCATGACGGACGCGGTACGTCTCCGGCATGGCGACGGTCGCCACCCGCTCGGTGCCGAACCGGTCGATGATCGCGCGGTAGACCTCCAGGCGGCGCGCGGACTCCACGTCGATGTCGATGTCGGGCAGCGCGACCCGCTCCTTCGACAGAAAGCGCTCCATCAGCAGCCCGTGCTCGACCGGGTCGGCGTGCGCGATGCCGAGCAGATGGTTGACGAGGGAGCCCGCGCCGGAGCCGCGCGCGGCGACCCGGATACCCATCTTCCGTACGTCGTCGACGACTTGGGCGACCGTCAGGAAGTAGGAGGCGAAGCCGTGGTGGGCGATGATGTCCAGTTCGTGGTGCATCCGCTCCCAGTAGGCGCGCCGGCCGGTGTAGCCGCGCTGCACCATCCCCGCCGCCGCCCGGGAGGCCAGGGCCCGCTGGGCGGTGCGGCGGCCGGCGCCGACGAGGTGCGGCTCGGGGAAGTGGACGCTGCCGATGCCGAGGTCGTCCTCGGGGTCGACCCGGCAGTCGGCGGCCGTGGCCCGTGTCTGCTCCAGCAGGCGGTGGGCGGTGTCACGGCGGTAGCCCGCGGCCGCCACGATCCGCTCGGCGACGCCCAGCATGGCGTCCGCGTCCTTCAACCAGGCCTCGCCGGAGTCCAGTTCCTTCGTCGGGTCGATCGGGACCAGCCGGCGGGCCGCGTCCAGGACGTCGGCGACCGGGCCCTGCCCGGGGTCGGCGTACCGGACGGCGTTGCTGAGCACCGGCCGGATCCGCTGTTCGGCGGCGAAGCCGACGGTGCGGGCGGCCAGCCGCAGGGAGCCGGGTCCGGTGCCCGTGCGGCCGTGCCAGACGACCTCCAGGCGCAGGGCGTCGCCGTAGATTTCGCGCCAGGGGCCGAGCAGCCGGGCGGCACGGTCCGGGCGGCCCGCGGCGAGGGCGCGGCCGACGTCGGAGCCGGGGCCGAGCAGGACGGTCAGGCCGTCGCCGTGGTTGTCCGACCAGGACAGCAGCGGGGCGCCCGCGGTCCGGTGTCTGCCCTGCCCGGACGGGGCCGGGCGCGTCGGGGAGTGGGCGGCGGTGACCAGTCGGCACAGATCGGCCCAGCCGCGGGCGCCGTCCCGGGCGAGGAAGGTCACCCGGGGTGCCGACTCGTCGATGAAGGCACCGCCGCGCACCGGCGTACGGCGGTGCGCACGCCGTACCACCTCCGGCTCGCCCACCGCCAACTCGACGCCGAACAACGGCCGGATGCCCGCCCCGGCGCAGGCCTTGGCGAAGCGGACCGCGCCGGCGAGGGTGTCGCGGTCGGTGAGGGCGAGGGCGTCCATGCCCCGCTCGGCGGCGCGCTCGGCCAGCCGCTCCGGGTGCGAGGCGCCGTAGCACAGGGAGAATCCGGAGACGGTGTGCAGATGCGTGAAACCCGGCACACGCACCTCCCGCACTCGTGAGCCCCGACCGGCTCTCGAACATCAGTTCCCTACTCCCCGCCTCCACCATACCCCCTTTCCCGAACATCTGTACGACACCCACTCGGGCGCCCCTCACCTGCGCAAACGCCGCCGACCCGGCCCGTTTTGCGGCGGATTGTCACCAGGGAGGCACTGGGCACCCACACCGACGGAACCGATCACACCAACCCCGGAGGAAGGCGCCTCCCCAGTCGGCCAGGCTTCCCGCGCGCCCCGCATCCCCCGCACCTCCACCGGAGCACCCACCCTCAGCCGGAGCCTCCTGCGCACCCCGTTCCACCGCCCCCTTCACGACCCGCGCCGCCCGGACCACCCCTGGCGCGGCTCGCGACGCCCGCCCTGCGTCACCACGCCCCGCGCGTCTTCGCCACCGGGGAGCACCACGACCACGCCCACCCCTTCCAGAACCCGCGACTCACCCCACAGCCCCCGAAGCACCACCCCACCGGACGACCAGGGCCCCGCCACCGCCGGGCGACCGGGACCCCGCCACCGCCGGGCAACCGGGGCCGCCACCCTCCAGAACGACCCAGGAACCGCCCCACCGGGCGACCGGGGCCGCCGCCCCGCCGGACGATCAGGGACCCGTCCCTCCGGACGGCCAAGGGCCCGTCCTGCCGGACAACCAGGAACCGCTCCTCGGGCGACCGGGGCGCCATCTCCCCGAACGCCCGGGGCTGGACGCGGAAGTCCCGCCCCTCGTGCGGGGGGCGGGACTTCGCGGACGGGGTGCGGCTCAGCCGATCGTGGCGCCGGTCGCCGAGAGCGCCTCCGTGACCGGCTGGAAGAAGGTCTCACCGCCGGAGGTGCAGTCGCCGCTGCCGCCGGAGGTGAGCCCGATCGCGTCGCTCCCGGAGAACAGCGAGCCGCCGCTGTCACCGGGCTCGGCGCACACATCGGTCTGGATGAGACCGCTGACCGTGCCCTCCTGGTAGTTCACGGTGGCGTCCAGGCCGGTCACCGTGCCGTCGTGCACCTGGGTGGTCGAGCCGCTGCGGGTCACGCTCATGCCCACGGTGGCCTCGGCCGCGCCGGTGATCTGCTGGGCGGATCCGTTGTAGAGGTCGACCTCGCTCGGGTGGTCGACGTCCGCGGTGTACTTCACCAGACCGTAGTCGTCGCCCGGGAAGTGGGACTGCTCGTTCTCGCCGATCGCGGTGCCGGACGAGTCCGACCAGCTGGAGATGGCCTCGGTGCAGTGCCCGGCGGTCAGGAAGTACGGCTGCCCGTCCTTGACCACGTTGAAGCCGAGCGAGCAGCGCCCGCCCGAGCCGGTGATGGCGTCGCCGCCCGCGATGAGGGGCTTGAACTCCCCTTTGGACCGCTGGAGTTCGGCGGTGCCACCGAGCCCGTCGACCACCTTGGCGAGCTTGGCCCAGGCGGCCTTCGAGACGGTACGGTCGGCGGTGACGACGACCTTGTTGCCGACCGGGTCGACCGCCCACGAGGTACCGGGCACGGTCGCGTCCCGCTTCAACGTCGCGCGGGCGCCGTCGAGTTCGGCGAGGGAGTTGGCGACGATTCTGGCCTTGGCGCCGGCCGCCTCGACGGCGCGGGCCGCGCTCGCGTCGAGCACGTTGACCACGAGGTGCTTCGCCTGCGCGTCGTAGTAGCTGCCCGCGCTGTCACCGCCGAGGTCGCGTACGAGCGTTGAGGCGAGCTTTCCGGCCGCGGGGGCCGACAGGACCTGGGGCGCGGCGGTTTCCGTTTGCGCGCTGGCGTTCGCAGTCTGGAAGGTGACACCCGCTGCGACCAGTGCGGCGATTCCCGCGCCCGTCACGACGGCCCGCCGCCTGGGTATGCGTCGGTGCTTCAACTCACGTCCTCCTGTGGGGGGACGGCCCGAGAAGGTAGTGGGGACCTCACGGGCCGGAAGGCTGGTTGACGGGCGCCTACTATTCCGATCCTCATAGGGAGCGCACAAGGTCGAGTTCAGGACGCGTATACGACGGCCGCGCACACCCCCCGCCGTTTTGACCGTGTACCGTCATTGCAGGAGATTCGCACCGCAAACACCACGGGCGAGTAACCGTTCGGCGAACAGGGGCCTTCAGCCCTGGCCGGAACTCGACCCTCCGGGCGTCTGGGGCAGTTGCTGCTGCGCCTTCTCCAGGAACCGCAGCAGCTCCACCGGGAAGGGCAGCACCAGCGTGGAGTTCTTCTCGGCGGCCACCGCCACCACCGTCTGCAGCAGCCGCAGTTGCAGTGCGGCAGGGGTGTCGGCCATCTGTTGCGCCGCCTCCGCCAGCTTCTTCGACGCCTGTAGTTCGGCGTCCGCGTTGATGACCCGGGCCCGCCGCTCACGGTCCGCCTCGGCCTGCCGGGCCATGGACCGCTTCATGGTCTCGGGCAGCGACACGTCCTTGATCTCGACCCGGTCGATGCTGACTCCCCACTCCACGGCCGGACTGTCGATCATCAACTCCAGGCCCTGGTTGAGCTTTTCCCGGTTGGAGAGCAGATCGTCCAGCTCGCTCTTGCCGATGATGGACCGCAGGGAGGTCTGCGCCATCTGGGAGACCGCGAACCGGTAGTCCTCGACCCGGACGACCGCGTCGGCCGGCGAAATCACCTGGAAATACACGACGGCGTCCACCCGTACGGTGACGTTGTCGCGGGTGATGCCCTCCTGGCCGGGCACGGGCATCGTGACGATCTGCATGTTCACCTTGCGCAGCTTGTCCACGAACGGGACGACCAGGGTGAGTCCCGGTCCGCGGACCTCGGGGCGGAGCCGGCCGAGCCGGAACACCACACCGCGCTCGTACTGTTTGACGACCCGTGCCGCCGCCATCACGTACACCGCTCCGGCGGCCACGAGGGCCGCCCCCGCCGCCGCCAACTCCTCGACCATGCCGGCCCCCAGGGGTCCGAAGTGGGGTGCCGGGAGAGCACCCCCGCCCTTCGAAGGTAACCCCGGCGGACGGACGAAAGGGAGCCCCCGCACGCCGGTTGCGTACGGGGGCCGATGCCGCGCAGGCCGTCGCGCGGGCCCGACGTCAGAAGACGTGCACCCCGTAGGCGCTCAGGGCCTCGGTGACCGGCTGGAAGAAGGTCGTGCCGCCGAAGGAGCAGTCGCCGCTGCCGCCGGACGTCAGACCGTAGGCGACGCCGCTGTTGGAGTACAGCGGACCGCCGGAGTCGCCGGGCTCGGCGCAGACCGTGGTCTGGATGAGCCCGCTGACGATGTCTCCGCCGCCGTAGTTGACCGTCGCGTTGAGCCCGGTGACCTGGCCGCTGTGGGTGCCGGTGGTGGAGCCGCGACGGTAGACGGTGGTGCCGACGGACGGCGTGGCCGCGCTGGTGATGTCCACGCTGCCGACGGTGCCCGACTTGGTGACCGAGCTGTTGGTGTAGCGCACGATGCCGTAGTCGTTGCCGGGGAACGACGAGCCGGCGGTGGTGCCCAGCGTGGTGGTGTGTCCGGAGTCCGACCACCAGGTGCCCGCGCCGTCGGTGCAGTGACCGGCGGTCAGGAAGTAGTAGTTGCCGCTGTTGTCCTGGACGTTGAAGCCCAGCGAGCAGCGCCAGCTGCTCGCATAGATGGCGTCGCCCCCGGAGATCAGCTTGTTGAACTTGCCCGGGGTGCGCTTGATGGTCAGGGCACCGGAGTTGGCTCCCGCCTGCTCCTTGATCTTGGCGATCTCGGCCGGGGAGACGGTGCTGTCGACGGTGACGACGACGCGGTCGGTCTTGCTGTCGACCGCCCAGGCCGTGCCGGCTATGTCGGCCTTGAGGACGGAGTCGCTCGCCTTGGTGAGCTGGTTGGCGCTGAAGGTCTGGACGTCGCTCGCGTTGGCGGTGGGGGCGGCGAACGCTGCGGCGGCCACGAAGCCGGAGGCCAGGGCGATCAGCCGGGTCCGTCTCGCGATACCGCGGCGGGGAGTGGTGCGCTTGTTCCTCACGTTTCGTTCCCTCCCAGGGGAAGTCGGGGGCCCGCGCGGGGTCGGGGCCCGTGAGGCGCAGTCAGCGGTATGGCCGACCGGATCGCAGGTGCGGCATGCCCCTGACAAGCACTGAGGCGGATATTCGGCCGAGCAGCCGGTCTGTGCAAGGGTTCCTTTCGGTCGTCAGTCTTTGAACGGGCTTTGCGCGTTGCTGGCCCGTTCATGTCCGCACCGCACCGTTGCCGGCCCGGGTTCCGCTCCCCTAGGTCCGGGCCCCGCTCGCTCGGCTTCAGGCCGGATCCTTCCCCTTCAGGCCAGGTTCCGCTCCCCCGCCTCGATCGCGGCGCCCAGGGTGTTCCCCGGCGGCGGGAAGGGGCAGAGGAAGTGGTCGGCGAGGGCGCACGGCGGCAGTTGGGCGCGGTTGAAGTCGACCGTCGTACGGCCTTCGGCGTCGGGCGCCGCCGGGTACAGGAAGCGGAACCGGAAGCTGCCGTCCCCGCTGGTGGCGTCGGCGAACACCGCCCACAGCCGCCCGTCGGCCTGCCGCGCGACCTGGAGCGTGCGCTCCCGGCCGGCCAGGGTGAAGCTGAGTTCGCCGGCCAGAGCGAGACCGCGTTCGACCCCGTCGGCGGTGCCGACCCGCACGGTGCGCGCCGCCTCGTACGGGGTGAAGCGGCCGGGCACCGACCAGCGCGGATCGTACGGGGCGGCGTCGATGCCCCGGAACGCGCGGCGCGTCGCGGCGTCCGGGTCGTAGTCCCGCACGCCCCAGATCCCCTCGCGGACCAGCACCACGAGCCGGCGCGCGCCGAGCGTGACGCGGGCCGCCGGTTCGGCGTCGGCGCCGAGCCTGGCCGCACCGGCGAACGGCCGCCCGTCCAGGGTCAGTCCGTCGGCCTCGGTGGCATGAAGCACAACCGCGTCGCCGTCCGCCACCCACTTCCCGGGAATGGCCGGAAGTCGCCCCTCCGGGTGGTCCTCGATCCAGTGCGTGCCGACCAGCGCGAGCGGCCCGTAGGGGGCCGACGCCGTCTCCGTGCGCTGTTCGTGCCAGCGCTTCCACTCGTCGTTCGGGTCTGTGGTCATGGTGGTCGTCAGTCCTTCCGTGCCGGGGCACCGAGCCCCAGATGTGAGCGGAGCGTGGTGCCCCGGTATTCCGTGCGGAACGCGCCGCGCTCCTGGAGCAGCGGCACCACCCGGTCCACGAACTCCTCCAGAGCGCCGGGCACGACATGCGGTACGAGGACGAAGCCGTCCGCGGCGTCCCGCCGTACGAAGGCGTCGAGTTCGGCGGCGACCGCCTCCGGGGGGCCGACGAAGCACGGGCGCCGGGCCGCCTCGATCACGGTCCGCGCCCGGGTGGCGGCCCGCCCGTCGACGGCCGTCAACGCGTCGTCGGCGCTCCATGCGTCGTCGGCGCTCCGTGGGTCGTCGGCGCTCCGTGCGTCGGGATCGGTCCATGTGTCCGAGTCGGTCCATCCGTCCGGGTCGGTCCACGCGTCCGGGTCGGTCGGCGGTGGCACCGGTGGACCGATGAGTTCGGCGGCCCTGTCCCGGGCCTCGGCCGCGGTGTCGCCGAGGACGACGCCGACGGCGGGCATGACCTTCAGGTCGTCCGGTGCCCGGCCGTACCTGCGCAGGCGGCGCTTCACATCGGCGTAGAAGGCGCGGGCCGCCTCGAACGGGCCGAGGCGGGCCCCGGGCCCGGCCGGCGGCCGGCCCACGACGTTCCGGCCGCAGCAGACGACGTCGGCCGTGGCCGCGGCGAACTCCCGGCCCTCGTCCGAGTCGCCCGTCTGGATGAGCACCGGGTGCCCCTGCGGCGGGCGCGGCACGGTGAACTCGCCGGCGATGTCGAAGTGCCGTCCCCGGTACGCAACCGGCCCGGCCTCCCCCCGCGGGGTCCAGGAGTCCCACAACCTCCCTGCCGCCGCGGTGAATTCGGCGATACGCGGATACCGCTCGGCGCGGTCGGGGCCGCCGCCGCGGCGGAGGTTCCCACCGGTCGTGGCGTCCGCGGAGGTCACCGGGTGCCAGGCGGCCCGGCCTCCGCTGAGGTGGTCGAGCGTGGCGAGCCGCCGGGCGAGTTCGTACGGCTCGTTGCAGCTCGCGTCGACCATGGCGGCGAGTCCCAGCCGGTCGGTCACCGCGGCGAGTGCGCTGAGCGCGGTGACCGGCTCGGGTCCCACCGGGTCCGCGTCGGGCACGCGGCCCTCGGGCTCACCCGGGAACGGCCCGCCGGCGAGCAGAAGGAAGTCGAACAGCCCGCGTTCGGCGGTGCGAGCGAGCCGTTCGTACGATGCGTACGATTCATACGACGCTGCCGGGGGGAACGCGGGCCCGTCCGCGCGGGGCCCTGGGTGGGGCAGCGCGGCGAGGTGGAGCCGTTTGCGTGCGGGCCCGGCCGCGGTCATGATCCGCTCCCGGCCGCCGCGTACCGGTTGGCGGGCCGGGCCAGGCCCAGATGCTCCCGCAGCGTGCTGCCCGGGTAGAAGGTGCGGAACAACGAAGTCCAGCCCGCCGCGCTCGGCGAGCCGCGCCGGCTCGGTGTACGCGGCGGCGTCGTACGCCCCCGGCTGGTCGACGGCGGCGGCCAGGTGCAGCAGCCCCCGGCCGGACGATGGGGTCATGGGAGATGAACCTTCCTGTGCCGGGCCGGCGGGCGCGCGACACCTCGCAGGACGACACCCGCGTCCGCTGGTGCCGCGTGGTGTCCGGCACCTGCGTCGAGTCGTCCGAAGCTGTGGGAGGGTCTGCTGTCGGCCATGACGCTCATCGCGTGAATCCCTTGGTGAAGGCGGGGCGGAGGGGACGGCCTACGCGGCGGCGGGGCGGGCGGTCTCCCGCAGCAGGGCGAGGGCCGCGCGGGCGGTGGCGTCGTTCTGCCGGAACGCCGGTCCGCCGGTGCGCGGCCGGGTGAAGGCCCCTGGGGTGCGGCCGTCGGTGTACGGCCCGAGCGCGAACCGGCGGGGATGCGGCCGGCCGCCCGCGTCGAGGATCCGTCCGTCGGCGGGGTCCACCCGCAGCAGCCCGTCGGGGCTCTCGACGGCGCCGTCGGCGTGCAGGGCGCGCAGCAGCCCGTCGCGGGCGCGCCCGACGGTGGGTGCGGGCAGCCGGGCCTCCACCAGGGCGCGCGCCTCGATGCGGAAGCCGGGCACGGTGGCGGAGGCGGCCCGGAACACCCCGTCCTCTGCGGTCACGGTCATGTCGGCGCCGACGAATCTGACCACGCCCGCCCGGGACAGCGCGAGCAGTTGCCGCAGCCGTGGTCCGGGCGGCCCTGAGGCGAGGTAGCTGAAGAAGCCGTGCCACCAGGGGCCGACGTCGCCGAGCCGGATCAGCTGCCCGTAGACGGACAGCAGTGCGAGGAACACCGCCAGGTCCTGGCTGTGCCGCGGATCGTGATGGCGGTCCAGATCGGCCTCGACGTAGCGGCGCAGCCAGTCCTGGAACTCCTCGTGCGAGCCGAGGCGTACCCCGTCGAGGGGGCGGTCGAGCGCGTCGAGGTCGAGCCGGTCGGCGGGATCGGGTACGGCGGCGGCGACCAGCGTGTGGATCTCGTCGGCGGTCCGGGCGACCGCGTACTTCTCCTCGAAGTCGGCCCTGGCGACGGCCGTCCGCTCGGGGTGGGCGGTGAACAGCCGGTGGTAGTGGGCGAAGCCGAGTTCCTTCGCCACCAGCGGCCATACGTCCCGCTTGAAGTCGAAGCCCTCCGGCCGGGCGAGCAGCGCGTCGACCTCGGCGGGCCCGAAGAAGCGGGGCAGCGGGGGGCGTTCGCCGGTCCAGTCGTAACCGATCTTGGAGTGGTACGGCACTCCGCGCCGGGAGCCGACGTACAGCACCGGTTCACGCCCCGACGGTAGGTACACGTCGCCCTCGTACCGTCCGCCGCGGCCCTCGGTGAGCAGCACCATCAGGTCGACGAAGGCCAGTCCGAAGCCGCGGACCAGGATGGGTTCGCCGGCCCCGAGCGGGGACAGATCGGTGTCGGCGGTGAAGTCGGGCGGCAGATGGAGCAGCCCGTGTGCGTCCGCGTACGCCGCCAAGTCGGCCTGTTCGTCGTCGAGTTCGGCGTCCAGGTGACCGAGGGCGAGGACCACGGCATCGGCGAGCAGCGGGCGCGGGCGGCCCTCCAGCCACACCTGCTGGCGCCCGTCGCGCGGACCGCTGATCCGCAGGGCGCGCCGGGGGTGGTGGTGGACGACGATGTCCGCGGGCAGATCGGCGACGGCCCGCTCGTACACCCAGCGCAGATACCGGCCCTGGAGCTGCCGGTCGGCGAAGGTCCGGCCGTCGAGCCCCGCCCATTCGTGCAGGGTGGGGCCCTCGCGCACCGGGCCGGCCATCCGCACGGTCTCGTCGGTGAACATGGTGACGTCCTCGGCGTGCGAGTTCATCCACAGCAGCGGGGACTGCGCCGCGCGCCAGATGCGTCCGGCGCCCGGCGGGCTGGGGTCCACCAGATGGATGTCGAGGCCCTGACCGGCGTACAGCTCCGGGGCGTTGGCGGCGATGCGCTCCAGCAGACCGGTCCCCCGCGGCCCGGCCCCGACGATCACGAGCCCGCGCCTCATCGGCGTGCCTTGGTGCCGGGCGGGCGGTGCCGCGGGGGTGCCGCGAAGAGTTGGCTGAGGGTGTCGGATGGCATGCGAAGGCTCCGTGACATAGCTGGGACACGGTGGGCGTCTTCACACGGGGCGCCTCGCGGCGCCTACGGCCGAGCCCCTCAGCAGGGCCGTTCGCCGAGAGTACGCGGGCGTTTCCCCTCGCTGTCAAGGGTGTCCATACTGTGAGCGGTACGTCTCAAGTCGGTTGACGGGGACCCGGAGACCTGTTCCACTTGGCGCATGCATCCACAGCAGTGGCTGGTCACCCGCTCCCACATCGACTTCGGTCGCGTGTGGTCCTCTTCCTGTTGAGCTGACCCACTGCGCGCCCGCCCGCCGGCGGGCGCCCCGCGCGTTCTTCCCTCGCTTGTCGTCTTCGCACGCACTCCCCTCCCCTCGCGCCCCGCACCCTTGTGTTCCCATCTGTTCACACAGGACCGCTGCCCGACGCGCACACCCAACGCGCGCCGGGCCTGTGGACTAGCAATCGCAGCCGCAGTCACAGCAGTCACAGCCGCAACTGTCCCCGCAGCAGTCGCCACAGCCGCAATCGCAGCCGCAGTCGCAGCTGTTGCACAGGCCCTCCCGCCGCCGCCGCGACCACGGCCCTTCGTACTCGTCGGCGCAGCACACCTTGCAGGTGCAGAACAACCCGAGGGCCGCAGCGCATCCGGCCCACCATCTCCGCCGGTCCCTGCGCGGCGGCTCGCCGCCTGAGGGATCGCCGGGCGGTCCGTAGGGGCCGCCCGGCGGCTGCGGGGCCGGCGGGGCCTGCGGGGGTCCGAAGGCTGCCTCGGGGGCGTGCCCGCAGGACGCCGTCCCGAAGGCCCGGTCCACCGAGCGCCGCAGCTCGTGCGCGAGCAGCAGATGCGCGAGCCCGCCGTCGACGAACTCCACCTCGCGCAGCGCGAGCCGGATGCCGTGCAGCGCGTCCTCGGCGAGGCGACGGGCCTCGGTGAGCGGGGTGCCGGTGGCGGTGAGCGGGTTCCAGGCACCTGACGCGGCGTCGGCCGCCCGGTCCTCCACGGCGTCCAGCAGATGTGCGAGCCGGCCGAAGAGCCGGCCGGCCTCCATAAGCGGCGCGGCGTTGTGCGGCCGGCCGGCCAGCACCGCGGTGTGCGCGAAGGCCGCGGCGGTCGCGGTCTCGGTCGGTTCGGTGACGGTCAGGATCGGCGTGCCCACGCCCGCCAGGGCCTCGACGGCGACCTGCCGGTCGACGGCGTCGACGAGGAGGGCGGTGTCGAAGCCGATCAGGGATCCGCCGCGGGCGCCCGCCCGGCCCCAGTTCGCGGCGACCCGGCGCGCGGCGAGCGCCACCGGACGGCGCGCCAGCAGCCCGTCCCCGTCGGCGACATGGTCACGCACCTTGGCCGAGGCGAGCACCAGCGAGACGGCCGCCGCGAGCCGCGCGCCCTCGCCCCGGGCGACGGAGGCGGTGCGCATCCCGCGCAGCGGGCAGGGCCCCGCCGTGCGCCGCCGCGTCCCCGCCGGGCCGGACTGAGCCTCCGTCAGGACCGAGAGCAGCAGCCCGTCGTAGTTCGTCACGATGCGGGCGAACTGCCCGTGCTCGCCGCGCAGCGCGAGACACAGCCCGCACAAGTGCGCCATCCACTGGGCTCTGTGGCCCTCGCCGAGCCGATGCCGGCAGGGCCGTACCATCCCGAACACGACGTCCCCCCGTGTGCTGATACGACGTTGAACCGCCGCATCGTATCGGCCGACCTTCGGTCCGGATCGTCCGCTCCGCTCACCCGGACGCACCACTTCTCACCCATACGCCGCGAAGAATCATATTTCACTCACAGTCAGCAGCCGTACGGGGCAGGACCCTTGGGGGGACCGGGCTCTCGACGTACGCGCCGTGCACCAGTAGCGTCACAAACCCCCCGCGCGGCGACTATCTACTTGGCGCGCCATCCGCATCATGGACGACCATAGGGGTGCGGAAAGCAAGAAGGACCGCTGTGAGAGGAGGCGTCCATGGGATCGGTACGCAAAGCGAGTGCCTGGCTTGGCCTCGTCGACGACAACGATGACGAGCGCTACTACGACGACGACTACTCCGAAGGGACCGAGCAGCCCGGGGATGCCTGGGTCACCGACCCGCGGGTCAAGGTGGCCTCGGACACCGCCGAGGAGAAGGGCCGCCGGATCGGCACGGTCACCCCGGACAGCTTCCGGGACGCCCGTGCGATCGGCGAGCTGTTCCGCGAGGGCGTGCCGGTCATCATGAACCTCACGGCCATGGAGGCCGCCGACGCCAAGCGCGTCGTCGACTTCGCGGCCGGGCTCATCTTCGGCCTGCGCGGCTCCATCGACCGTGTTTCCAACCGCGTCTTCCTGCTCACCCCCGCCGACACGGAGATCATCAGCGGCGAGCCGGCCGCGCACCGTTCGGACGGCTTCTTCAACCAGAGCTGAGGCAGGGCCGCTCACCGGCCCCGCCTCGGCCCCCGGGCCGGGTCAGCGGAAGGCGTCGAATCCGGTGAGCGCCTTGCCCAGCACGAGCTGGTGCATCTCGACGGTGCCCTCGTAGGTGAGCACCGATTCGAGATTGGCCGCATGCCGCATCACGGGGTATTCGAGGGAGATCCCGTTGGCGCCGAGGACGGTCCGCGCGGTACGGCAGATCTCGATCGCCTCCCGTACGTTGTTGAGCTTGCCGAAGCTGACCTGTTCGGGGCGCAGCCGGCCGGCGTCCATGCGCCGCCCCAGATGGTGGGCGAGCAGAATCCCCTTGTGCAGTTCCACCGCCATGTCGGCGAGTTTGGCCTGGGTGAGCTGGAAGCCACCGATCGGCCGCCCGAACTGCTCCCGTGTCTTCGCGTAGTCGACGGCGGCCTCGAAACAGCTGCGGGCCGCTCCCATGGCGCCCCACACGATGCCGTACCGGGCGTGCGCGAGACAGTTCAGCGGGCCGCGCAGGCCGACGACCCCGGGGAGCACGGCGTCCGCGGGCAGCCGTACGTCGTCCAGGACGAGTTCGCTGGTGACGCTGGCGCGCAGCGACCACTTGTGTCTGATCTCCGGGGCGGCGAAGCCGGGGGTGTCGGTCGGCACGGCGAAGCCCCGGATGCCGTCGTCGGTCCGCGCCCACACGACGGCGACGCCCGCGACGGAGCCGTTGGTGATCCATGTCTTGCGGCCGCTGAGCACCCAGTCACCGCCGTCGCGCTTGGCGTGGGCGCGCATCGAGGCGGGGTCGGAGCCGTGGTCCGGCTCGGTGAGCCCGAAGCAGCCGATGACCTCGCCGGATGCCATACGGGGCAGCCAGTGCCGCTTCTGTTCCTCGCTGCCGAACCGGTGGATGGCGTACATGGCGAGGGAGCCCTGCACGGAGACGAGCGAGCGGATACCGGAGTCGGCGGCCTCCAGTTCGAGGCAGGCGAGGCCGTACTGCACCGCGGAGGCGCCGGCGCAGCCGTACCCGGCGAGGGACATGCCGAGGGCGCCGAGGGAACCGAGTTCGCGGGCCAGCTCCCGGATGCCGGGGAGTTCGCCGCTCTCGTACCACTCGGCGACGAACGGCAGCACGCGGTCCGCGGCCCAGGTCCGCACGGTGTCGCGGACGGCCAGGTCCTCCGGGTCCAGCAGGTCATCGAGGCCGAGCGGGTCGGCCGGATCGAACGGGGGCAACGTCGAGGACGCGGACATGAAACACCCTCCGGGAGAAAACCGAGCGCCGAGCGGGACAGACCGTGATACACCGTCGGCCGACCACGGCGACATCGTGGCCGGTCGCGCGGTTCCCCGCGCCACCCAGCCACAGCGGACTCCACTCAACCCGCCCGACGCCGCCGGCTGAACCCACCGCCCCGACGCTACGACCCACCCCACACCACGTCCAGCCCACCCACCGACGCCCACACATACCGCAACACATGCCCGCTCGCCGGTCGGCGCGGCCGTCCACCTCACACCGACACACATGCCCACTCGCCCACCGACGCGGCCGTACGGCTCACGCCGAGACGTGTGCCCGCTCGGCTCCGCGGGGCGCGGGGAGTTCCACCGGGGTCGGCTCGCACTGCATCGCCCGGGGCAGCCGCAGCGCCATCGCCGCGCCGAGCAGCAGCAGCCCCGCGCTCACCAGCAGCGTCACATGCAGGCCGTGCACGAAGGAGTCCTCGGCAGTGCGGCGCAGGGCGGCCCCGGCCGGACCGCCGAGCCGCCCGGCCACCTCGTACGCCTCCCCGAGCGAATGCCCGGCCGCCGCGGAGGCCGGTGCCGGCACCCCGGGCACGGACGTGAGGCCCGGCGCGTACGCCGCGTTCATCACGCTGCCGAGCAGCGCGATACCGATCCCGGCCCCCAGCTGGTAGGAGGTCTCCCCGATCGCCGCGGCCCCGCCCGCCTGCCGGGCCGGCGCCTCGCTGAGCATCGACTCGTACGCCCCGAACAGGGTGGTCTCCAGACCGAAGCCCAGCAGGACGAAGCCGGACAGCAGCAGCCCGGTGTTGTCGTGGCCGCCCATCGCGGTCAGTGTGAGCACGGCCACCGCGGTCAGACAGAAGCCGAAGCACACCATCCGCCGGGGCCCGAAGCGGCGCAGCATCCGCGCCCCGGCCAGCCCCGCGGCCATCGCCGCGATGGTCAGCGGCAGCAGCCGCAGTCCCGTCTGCAGCGGCGACAGCCCCAGCACCAGTTGCAGATACTGCGCGGCGATCAGCTCAAGACCCACCAGCGCGAGCATGGCCAGCACGATGCAGCCCACCGCGGTGCTGAACGCCGGCCGAGCGAACATCCGCAGGTCCACCAGTGGATGCGGGCGCCGCCGCTGCCGGCGCGCGAACGACACCAGCAGCAACAGGCCCGCGAGCAGCGGCACCAGCGTGTAGGGGCTCGCCACCGGTTCCCCGCCGCCGAGCCGCTTCACGCCGAGCACAAGACCGAACAGCCCGGCCGCCGCCGTCAGCGCGCCGGTCACGTCCCAGGGCCCGTCGTGCTCCCCCTTCGACTCGGGCAGCAGCAGCCGTCCGACCGGCAGGCTGACCAGCATCAGGGGGATGTTGACGAGGAACACCGAACCCCACCAGAAGTGCTCCAGGAGGAAGCCGCCGAGGAGTGGGCCGACCGCGGCGCCCACCGCGGCCACCGCGCTCCAGACGCCGATGGCCAGCGCGCGCTCGCGCCGGTCGGGGAAGACCTGGCGGAGGATCGACAGCGTCGCGGGCATGATCATGGCGCCGCCGACGCCGAGCAGCGCCCGCGCGAGGATCAGCACCTCGGCGCTGGACGCGAGGGCGGCGAGCGCCGAGGCGACGCCGAACAGGGCGTAGCCGAGCAGCAGGATCCGTCTGCGGCCCACCCGGTCGCCGAGCGTGCCGAACAGGATCAGCAGCGAGGCGCAGACGAGCGGATAGACGTCGACGATCCAGAGCAGTTCTATGGCGCCGGGCTTGAGGTCCTCGGTGACGGCGGGCACCGCGACGTGCAGCACGGTCGCGTCGAGGGCGACGAGCAGCAGGCTGACGCAGAGGACGACGAGGACGACCCAGCGGTTGGCACCGGCCCCGGCCGCCCGACGGCGCAGCCCAGCGGCGGCCGTGGTCGTCCCGGACATGTACGTACCTCCAAGAGTTCCCTCGCGTACGGCGGACATCGGCGGGGTGGGGACGCCCCGTCGTACGGCCGGAGAGGAGTGGGGGTCTCCAGCGGCGCGCGGTACGAACGCGAGTGACACGTCAGCGTACGCGAGTTCGTCGGGGTGGTGCGTGGCGGACCTCTCACAGCCCGCTTCGGCCCGTGTGGCGTACACCACTCTCCAGATCCTTGACCGCCTACCGGCCGGTCCCGCGGTCCCACGGCCGGTCGATAATCGAGCCCGTGACCGATCTTGCAACGCGTGTGACACCCGCTCGCGCCGCCCCGCTGCGCCGGGCGGCCCCGGCGCTGCTCGGGTACGCCGCCGTCCGCGCCCTGGGCCTTGTCGTGCTCGCGACGTGGAGCGCGGCGCGCGGCAAGGACGCCCACACGCTGCTGACCGCCCGCTGGGACGCGCTGTGGTACACGCGGGTCGCCGAGTGGGGCTACGGCTACGAGGTGCGGCTGCCGAACGGCGACATCCACTCCGACCTCGCCTTCTTTCCGCTGCTGCCCTGGCTGGAGCGGCTGCTGCACGCGCTCCTGCCGTTGTCGTACGCGGACGCGGGTCTTGTCGTCGCCCTGCTCGCCTCGCTCGCCGCGGCCTGGGGGATCTTCGCGGTGGCCGACCAGGTGTACGGCCGCCGGGCGGGGATGTGCGCCGTGCTGCTGTGGGCCGTGCTGCCCGTCGGGATCGTGCAGTCGATGGCGTACAGCGAGTCGTTGTTCACGGCGCTCGCCGCCTGGTCGCTGTACGCGGTGCTGACGGGGCGCTGGGTGAGCGCCGGGGTGCTCGCCGCGCTGGCCGGGCTGACCCGGCCGGTGGGGCTCGCGGTGGTCGCGGCGGTGTGGGTGGCGGGCCTTGCGCCGTTCGTGGGAGGTCGGCGCACCGCGACGGCGGGCGGCGCGCGCGATGACGGGTGCGCCCCTGACTCCGTAAGCGCCGCCCACGCCCGGCGCGTTCGGACCGCGGCGGGCGCCCATGACGCAACATGCGCCCCTTGGGTCACTCAAGGCGCGGCTGTCTGGCGGCGCACCCTCGGTCTGCTGACCGCTCCCCTCGGGGCGGCCGGTTATGTCCTGTGGGTGGGCCATCGCACCGGCAAGGGCCCCCTTGGGTACCTCGATGTGCAGGCGGGGTGGCGCAACGGCTTCGACGGCGGATACGCCTTCGCCCGTTTTATCGCCGACAAGTTCACGTCAATTCCCTCGGCGCCCGCGGGACTTGCCCTGATCATCGCCGTCGCCCTGCTGATCTGGCTGTATGCGGCCGGGATACGGCAGGGCCAGCCGCTCACGCTGCTGGTGTACACCGGCGTCGTCACCGCGCTCGCCCTGTGCGCGTCAAGTTACTTCGGCTCCAAGCCGCGTCTGCTGCTGCCCGCCTTCCCGCTGCTGCTGCCGCTCGCCCGGTCCCTGGCCCGGCTGTCCACGCCCCGATCGGTGCAGGTCACGGCCGGTGTCGCGGTGGCCTCGGCGCTCTACGGCGCGTTCTGGCTGAACGGTTCCGGTCCGCCGTGATCGCATCCGGCCGCCGGGTGAGCGGCAGGAGAATTCCGTCCGATGCCCCGGTGAACGAATTCATAAGCGCCGTAAAACGAACACCCGGCATGATCAAAGGAATTGCACCCGGCATCGGCCCCGGATTGTGGAATCTTCGGGAATTGGCCGCCAGTTGAGAGGTTTCCCACATCACATCGTCATCACAAAGCCGCTGATTCGCCCGGGCACACAGCTCACTCGCTGTAACGTCGATTGGGTGCGTACCGAACGAAACCTCACCCGTCTGGACCGGGTGTTCGCCAGGCTGGACCGTGAGCCGGAACGACCGGCTCACATCGATGTGCCGAAGATGAGCCGGCACCGGGTCGTTCTGTTCTCCGCGACTCTGGCTTTCTACCTGGCGATCGTCTGGGCCGTGGTGACCACCTCGTGGTTGGTTCGGCTCGACTGGCAGGTCATGTTCTTCCGGCCCTACCAACAATGGCCGAAGATCCATGCCTTCCTCGACTACTACGTGGTGCTCGGCCAGCGCGGCCCCACCGCGGTGATGGTCTCGGCCTGGCTGGGCTGGCGCTCCTGGCGGCAGCACACGCTCCGTCCGCTGCTGACCCTCGGCGCCTCACTGCTGCTGCTGAACATCACGGTCGGCGCAGCGAAGATCGGCATGGGCCGGCTCGGACCGCACTACGCCACCGTGATCGGCTCGAACGAAATGGGCCTCGGCGGCGATATATTCCCCAGCGGTCACACCGCCAACGCGGTGGTCACCTGGGGAATCCTGGCGTATCTGGCCTCCACCCCGGGGGCGCGCCGCTGGCTGTCCGCGGTGTCCGCGGTGACCTCGCTCGGCGTCGGCCTCACCACCGTCTACCTCGGTACGCACTGGCTGAGCGACGTGTTGCTGGGCTGGGCCGCGGGCCTGCTGATCCTGCTGGCGCTGCCGTGGGTCGAGCCGCTGATCGCCAGGGCCGAGACGGCCCTGTTCGACCTGCGCGACCGCTGGCGCGCCGGCCGCACCACCCCCGCGTCCGCCGTC
The DNA here is from genome assembly GCF_040298665.1 of Streptomyces sp. NPDC001508. NCBI lineage: Bacteria > Bacillati > Actinomycetota > Actinomycetes > Kitasatosporales > Streptomycetaceae > Streptomyces > Streptomyces sp. NPDC001508. The sequence continues at coordinate 43,940 of NZ_JBEPAP010000005.1, read as the reverse complement.
CCGGTCACGCCCGTGGTGCTCAAGCCGCGCACCACGCCCGCCGACGAGGCGCCCGCGGCCCGCGAGCCGGTCGCCTCGGTCCGCACGCCGCGGGCACCGATGCATCTGGCACCGGGCCCGCACACCACGCGCGCCGAGCGCACCCCGGTCACCCCGGTGGGCAGCCGCCGCCCGCCGCACGCGGACCGCGTCCCGCGCGGCGGCACCCCGGCGGCCCGCCCCATGACCGGGGGCTGACGGCGCCGACGGCATACGGCGGCGGGTCCGGTACGCACCACCACCCGCCGCCGCACCGCCTCAGCCCTTCCAGGCGCGCGCCACCCTGCCGTCCCGCACCTCGAAGTTCAGCCGCCCCACGCGGTACTCCATGGTGATGATCGCGCCGGGCGGCAGCGAGCGCACGGTCGACCATCCGCGCTCGCGTGCCCGCCGCTCGGCGGCCGTCGCGTCCAGGCCGACATACCCTTCCGGACTGTCCTTGGGCTCCGCTGGCGGAGTCGGAATCGGTGCCATACGGCCACGCTAGGCGCTGTGCGGCCACCGGGGAAGCGGAACGGCTGCGGCACCCGCACATACCTCTCCGGTCACGCTTCTGTCACAGGATCACGACATGCGTCTTCGTCGAACTCCGTCACACGAACGGGCGGTTCCCGACGCCTTACCGACGCATTCGAACGGAATTACCGCGTGCTGCGAAGGCCCCCCGAAATGCACCGGGGAAAGCGCCGGAGTGCCGCTCGGGTGCGGCCACGGGGCTGCTTTCCCGGCCGAATCCGGGCGGTCCGCGGGAACTGACGCCGCATAGGAATTTCACTGCGCCGACACAGAACCCCCGTAAGACCACCACCGACCCCAGCACGGAGCGCGCGGCCCACGGCCACCCGGCCCCGGCGCGCGGAGCGAAGTGGCGAGCGACGGGGCGCGCGCGATGGGAACCGGAACCGCGACGCCGCCGGTGCGCCCGGGTGACCGTGGACCGGCTCACCACCCCCGATCACCAGAAGATCGGCCATCTGGATCCCGGCGGACCGCCCGGTACGGCGAACGGGTACGGGCCGACGCCTCCTCGGGCTACGAGCGCTTTCTGGAGTGGGCGACCTCGTGTCCGCCGCCGCGGCACAACTTCGTCGTGTTGCCGAGCCTCCGGTCCGAGTCCCCGGCGTTCGATCTGCACCATCCCGACCACTCGGCCCCGGAGGCCGACCGGCCCGCGCGGGCCCCAAGAGCATCGGAGCGGCCCTGGCGCCGAGCGCGGACGCCCCGGCCGACGGTGCACCGGACGGGGCGTCGCCGTCGCGCGGGCGGGTGCGGCTCAGAGTGTGAGGTGTTGGCCGGGCACGATCAGATCGGGGTTCCCGCCGATGACAGACCTGTTCGCGGCAAAGATCCGCTGCCAACTGGTCCCACGCCGCACAGCGATACCACTGAGCGTGTCACCCTCACGGACGGTGTAGTCACCGCCGGCCACGGTCCGGGCGGCGGCGTCCTGTTGCCGTGGCCGCTCGGACCGGGTGGACTGCGCCGGGGCGCTCTGCCGGCTCGTGCGGGCCGTCGCGCCCGGGGCCGGGTCGTTCGCGCCCGGGGCCGGGTCGTTCGTGGTTCCGGCTCCGGCGGAGCCCGCCACGGGCGCGGTGCCGGACGCGCCGGCGCGGGCCGAGCAGACCGGCCAGGCGCCCCAGCCCTGGGCGCCCTGGACCTTGGTGGCGACCGCGATCTGCTGGGTCCGGGTGGCCCCGTCGGCGGTCGGCGCGTACGCCGTGCCGCCGTAGGCGCGCCAGGTGCCGGCGGAGAACTGGAGCCCGCCGTAATAGCCGTTGCCGGTGTTGATGTGCCAGTTGCCGCCGCTCTCGCACTGGGCGATGCGGTCCCACACTCCGCCGTCCGCCGCCGCGGCGTTGCCGGCCGCGGCCAGCACGCCGAGCGGGGCCAGCAGCGCCGCCCCGGCGAGGGCTGCGGTCGTTCGCGCCCGGCGGGCGCTCGCGCCCCGGGCGTCGTCCGCACGGACGTGGTCGCGAGTGGTATCGGCACATTCGGACATGTAGTTCCCTCTCCCACGAACCCGGGATCCCCCAAGCCGGGGCGCGGCCCCCGCGCAGGGACGCGGGGGCTCAGCGCTCCGGCCCGTCCGCCCGCGCCGGTGCCGAAGTGGTGCCGGACCGGCGCGGCGGCGGACGTACCCGAGCGGTGCTCGTTGCACACGGCGGAGGAATCTAGGCAGCCTCGCGGGCCGGTTTCAACCAACTCCCCGTCATTCCAGGCCAGTTGACCGTTACCCCGGGTATCGGCGATTTCCGGACACCCATTTCGTTCGCTGATTTCCGGATTTGTCGACCAGTCGCCCTGTCGACCTGTGACCCAGTTCACCTCCCCAAGTACCCCTGGCCCGCGCCGAGTTGACAGGGAGTGCACGGTTCCGCACCGAGGGTTACACAGTGCACCGGCCGGTGTGATTCCGTTCTCCCCGGAGCGTGACTCCCGCCACAGGTCGTCCGTTGTCTTCTTCATGAGCCCGGAACCCCGGGGCTCATGGGCCGGGAGCCACCCGGTCGCACCGCACCGCATCCCGAGGGAGCCACCGTGCCGCGCATGCTCGACGTCAGCGACGCCGTACGCGCCGAGATCGGCGACGAAGAAGCCGACCGGCTGCTCGCCGGAGAGAACGCCCCGGGCAGTTACGACTGCACCTCCTGCCGCACCCCGGGCGACTCCGAGCAGGAGCGCACCAGCACCGTCCTGTTCATCGGGGAGGAGACCGCCGTCCTCGCCTTCGCCCACGCCGGCTGCCTGCCCTCGCAGGTCGTCCAGGTCACCGAGGAGCAGTTGCGCGGGGCGGTCCGCTCCATCAGCGGCGACGCCGCCTCCGGTGGCGGCCCGGTACAGGCGGTGCCCGAGCAGGCGGTGCTCGGGGTGACCAGCGGGCTGGTCCTGATCGCCGGGGAACTGCACCCCGCGCTCGTCGTGGAGCCGACCGCGCCGATCGTGCGCCCCGGCGCCACCGGGACCGGGGACGACTTCCTGCCGCTGCTCATCGAGCAGGGGTTCATGCCGCTCACCGTGCTGAACGCGGTGCCGCCGGTGCTGCACGGCTGGTCCGTGCTGCTCGCGGTGGGTCAGCTGCACGCCGTGCTGCAGCCGGGCGGCAACGGCGGTCAGCCGGTCGCCTGGTGGCAGGCGCACCAGCCGCTGCAGGTGACCGACAGCTGGCGGGCCGCCGCCAACAAGCACCAGCAGGTGCTGATGTTCGCGGCACCCGTGGGTTCCATCGGGCGCCAGCCCCGCGAGGACCTGCTGCGGGACGCGCTGGACAAGGCCGCCGCGGACGGGAAGCTGGTCGCGGCCACGCTGCCGCTGGCCGGTACCTGACGGCTCCGCGCGTTGCCGAGGCGCCCGGAGTGCTCCGTCAGCGGTGCCGAAGGGACCGCGGGTGGTGCGCGGTTCGCGACGCAGTTCCGCGCGCCCCCGATGCCGCCCGCGCGGACCGCATCCCGAGCGGCCCCGGGTCGTTTGGAGATACGTGCACGCATATGACGTTCCTCCCCGCCGCTCCTCCTTCTCCGCCGTGCCGTCGGCCAGGACCGCTCAGGACTCCTCCGGCAGCCACTCGGCCACGCCCATCTACGACTCGGTGTACACGGAGTGGCTCAAGAGCTTCCGGGCGCTGCCGGGCGACCGCAGCGGCGAGGAGGAGCTGAAGTTCACCGCCTTCGGCATCGCCCCGCACACCACCGGCGCGCACGGGACGGGCACGCACGACACGGGGGCGTACGGCTCGCACGCGTACACCGCCTACAGCGCCGGGGCCTACAGCACCCGCCACGGCACCGGGCAGCAGCAGGTGCAGTGGCAGCGGGTCGGGTCGCTGGGGCGGCACGAGAACGGGATGCATCATGTGCCGGCCGCGCTGCCGCCCGGACCGCGCCGGGGAACATGACCGCGAATGCAGTCGGAGGGGCGGCCCTGTGGGGCCGCCCCTCCGACTGCTTCCGGGTCACTTCTTCTTCGCGCCGCGCTTCTCGCGCACCCGCACCGAGATATGGATCGGCGTCCCTTCGAAGCCGAACTCCTCGCGCAGCCGGCGCTCGATGAAGCGCCGGTAGCCCGCCTCGATGAAGCCGGACGCGAACAGGACGAACCGCGGTGGCCTGGTGCCGGCCTGGGTGCCGAACAGGATGCGCGGCTGCTTGCCGCCCCGGACCGGGTGCGGGTGGGCCGCGACCAGTTCGCCGAGGAACGCGTTGAGGCGGCCGGTCGGCACGCGCGTCTCCCAGCCGGCGAGGGCGGTCTCGATCGCCGGGACCAGCCTCTCCATGTGCCGGCCGGTGCGCGCCGAGACATTGACCCGGGGCGCCCAGGCGACCTGGCCCAGCTCGGTCTCGATCTCCCGCTCCAGGTAGTAGCGGCGCTCCTCGTCGAGCGTGTCCCACTTGTTGTAGGCGATCACCATCGCGCGGCCCGCCTCGACGGCCATCGTGACGATGCGCTGGTCCTGCACGGAGATGCTGTCGGCGGCGTCGATCAGGACGACGGCGACCTCCGCCTTCTCCACCGCCGCCGCGGTGCGCAGCGAGGCGTAGTAGTCGGCGCCCTGCTGGAGGTGGACGCGCTTGCGGATGCCGGCCGTGTCGACGAACTTCCAGGTCCGTCCGCCCAGTTCGATCAGCTCGTCCACCGGGTCACGGGTGGTGCCCGCGACTTCGTTGACGACGACGCGCTCCTCGCCGGCCACCTTGTTCAGCAGGGACGACTTGCCGACATTGGGGCGGCCGATCAACGCGATGCGGCGCGGGCCGCCGCTCGCCGCGCCGAAGGTCTGCTCGGGCGCGTCCGGCAGCACCTCAAGGACGGCGTCCAGCATGTCGCCGGTGCCGCGGCCGTGCAGGGCGGAGACGGGGTGCGGCTCGCCGAGACCGAGCGACCACAGATAGGCGGCGTCCGCCTCACCGCTCGGACCGTCGACCTTGTTGGCGCACAGCACGACCGGCTTGCCGGCCTTGCGCAGCAGCCGCACCACCGCCTCGTCGGTGTCGGTGGCGCCGACCTTGGCGTCGACGACGAAGACGACCGCGTCGGCCGCCTCGATGGCGTACTCGGCCTGTGCGGCGACCGAGGCGTCGATGCCGAGGACGTCCTGCTCCCAGCCGCCGGTGTCGACGACCTTGAAGCGGCGGCCCGCCCATTCGGCCTCGTAGGTGACACGGTCGCGGGTGACGCCGGGCTTGTCCTCGACGACCGCCTCACGGCGGCCGATGATCCGGTTCACCAGGGTCGACTTGCCGACATTGGGGCGGCCGACGACGGCCAGCACGGGCAGCGGGCCGTGGCCCGCCGCCTCGATGGCGCCCTCGACGTCCTCGACGTCGAAGCCCTCCTCGGCGGCGAGCTCCATGAACTGCGCGTACTCGGCGTCGCCGAGCGCCCCGTGCTCGTACTCGTGCTCGGCCGAGCCGTCGGGCTGGATCTGCTCGTTCATGAAGTCCGTACCTCGTTCATCGTGGTGATCGGTGGAACCCCGCGCTCACGGAGATCCACTACTCAAAGGGCCGCTCGGCGCCCGGTGAGGCGTCTGGCGTGCTCCAGGTGCGCGGTGAGCTGCTTCTGGATGCGCTCGGTGGCCTCGTCGAGTGCCTTGCGGGTGCGCCGCCCGCTCCCGTCACCCGCCTGGAAAGCATCGCCGAAGACGACGTCGACGCGGGAGCGCAGCGGGGGCAGCGCCGCTATCAGCCGTCCGCGGCGGTCGGTACTCCCCAGCACGGCGACCGGCACGATCGGTGCCCCGCTGCGGACGGCGAAGTAGGCGAGCCCTGCGCGCAGCGCGGCGAAGTCGCCCTCGCCCCGGGTGCCCTCCGGGAAGATGCCCAGGACGCCGCCGTCCGCCAGCACACCGAGCGCCCGGGTGATCGCCGTCCGGTCGGCGGCGGCACGGTCCACCTTGAGCTGGCCGATGCCGGTCAGGAAGGTGCCGAGCGGGCCGATGAACGCCTCCTTCTTGATCAGGAAGTGCGTCGGCCGGGGCGCCACGCCCATGACCATCGGTCCGTCGACGTTGTGGGAGTGGTTGACGGCGAGGATCGCCGGACCGCTCGCGGGCATCTTCCAGGCGCCCAGCACCCGCGGTCGCCACAGCCCGTACATGAGCCCGACGCCGATGCGCCGGCCGGCCTCGGCGCCCCGGGCGGAGGGCGCACCGCTCGTGGGAGCCGCGGTCACTTCCCGGCCCGTTTCTCCTCGACGAGGGTGACGACACACTCGATGACCTGCGCCAGCGTGAGTTCCGTGGTGTCCACCTCGACCGCGTCGGCCGCCTTGGCGAGCGGTGAGGTCGTGCGGCTGGAGTCGGCCGCGTCCCGCTTGAGCAGCGCCTCGCGGGTCGAGTGCACGTCGACGCCCTTCAGCTCGCCGCTGCGCCGGGCGGCCCGCGCCTCCGGGGAGGCGGTCAGGAACACCTTCAGGTCGGCGTCGGGCAGCACGGTCGTACCGATGTCGCGGCCCTCGACCACGATGCCGCGCTCAGCCGAGGCGGCCAGCGAGCGCTGCAGCTCGGTGATCCGGGCGCGCACGTCGGGCACCGCGCTGACGGCGCTGACCCTGGCGGTGACCTCCTGGGTGCGGATCGGCCCGGACACGTCCACGCCGTCCACGGTGATCGTGGGGTGGGCGGGGTCGGTGCCGGAGACGATCTCCGGCTTGCCGGCCACGGCGGCGATCGCCGAGGGGTCCTCCAGGTCGATGCCGTTGCTCACCATCCACCAGGTGATCGCCCGGTACTGGGCCCCGGTGTCCAGATAGCTCAGACCGAGCTGGGCGGCCACGGCCTTCGAGGTGCTCGACTTGCCCGTGCCGGAGGGGCCGTCGATCGCGACGACTACGGGCGGAGCGCTTTCCACGGTGAGGACGCCTTCCTGGTCCGGGGTGCGGGACGGGGCGTGAGACCGCCCCGGACAAGGTTACTGGGTGTTTGTCACTCGTCCGGCCGCCTACTGCCGGATCGCCCAGCCCCGCTCCCGCAGGGCGGCCGTCAGCACGGGCGCCGCCTTCGGCTCCACCATCAACTGCACCAGACCCGCCTGCTGACCGGTCGCGTGCTCGATCCGTACGTCCTCGATGTTGACGCCCGCCCGGCCCGCGTCGGCGAAGATGCGGGCGAGCTGGCCCGGCTGGTCGTCGATGAGCACGGCGACCGTCTCGTACACACGGGGGGCGCTGCCGTGCTTGCCGGGCACCCGGATCTGTCCGGCGTTGCCGCGCCGCAGCACGTCCTCGACGCCCGCGGTGCCCTCGCGCCGCTTGGTCTCGTCCGAGGACTGCAGGGCGCGCAGGGCGCGCACGGTCTCGTCGAGGTCGGCGGAGACATCGGCGAGCAGGTCGGCGACCGGCCCCGGGTTCGCGGACAGGATGTCGATCCACATCCCGGGCTCGGAGGCGGCGATCCGGGTCACGTCCCGGATGCCCTGTCCGCACAGCCGTACCGCGGTCTCTTCTGCGTGCTCCAGACGGGCGGCCACCATGCTGGAGACCAGGTGGGGCATGTGGGAGACCAGTGCGACGGCCCGGTCGTGGGCGTCGGCGTCCATGACGACCGGCACCGCCCGGCAGTGCGAGACCAGTTCCAGGGCGAGGTTCAGCACCTCGGTGTCGGTGTCCCGGGTGGGGGTCAGCACCCAGGGGCGGCCCTCGAACAGGTCGCCCGTCGCCGCCAGCGGGCCGGACTTCTCACGGCCCGCCATGGGGTGGGTGCCGATGTACCGGGACAGGGCGGCCCCGTCGAGGCCCAGCGCCTCCAGTTCGCGGCGCGGGCCGCCCTTGACGCTGGCCACGTCGAGGTAGCCGCGGGCGAGGCCGCGGCGCATGGCGTCCGCGAGGACGGCGGCCACATGGGCCGGCGGGGCGGCGACGATCGCCAGGTCGACGGGGCCGTCCGGGGCCTCGTCGGTGCCGGCGCCGAGCGCGGCGGCCGTGCGCGCCTGCCCGGGGTCGTGGTCGACGAGGTGGACGACGACGCCCCCCTGGGACAGGGCGAGCGCGGCCGAGGTGCCGATGAGCCCGGTGCCGATGACGAGTGCGGTCCTCACTGGGCGATGTCCTTGCGCAGGGCGGCGGCCGCACCGAGGTAGACATGGGCGAGGTCGGCGCGGGGCCGCTCGGACTCGATGTGCGCGAGGACCCGGACCACCCGGGGCATGGCGCCCTCGATGTCCAGTTCCTGGGCGCAGATCAGCGGTACGTCCACGATGCCGAGCTTGCGGGCGGCGGCGGCCGGGAAGTCGCTGTGCAGGTCGGGTGTGGCCGTGAACCAGATGCTGATCAGGTCGTCGGCGGCCAGCCCGTTCCGCTCCAGGAGCGCGGTGAGCAGGGCCCCGACCCGCTCGTCCATGTGGCCGGCCTCGTCCCGTTCCAGCTGGACGGCCCCCCGGACCGCTCGTACCGCCACGGCGCTGCTCCTTGCTGCGATGAGTCGCGTATCGGCTCTTGGGCCGTCCAGCCTAGTCAGCCCCGGTCCGCCGGGTGCTCGCCGCCCGCCCGCTGAGACGGGCTGTCCCGCCGCCGCTGTCGGCGGGCGGCTCCGGGGGCGGGGCGGGTGGCGCGGACGGAGGCCCCGATCTGGCGAGCACGTCGAGCAGGCCGCACAGCGGATGGGTTCCGCCGCCGTCCTGGGCCTGGCCGACGGCGGACAGCAGGTCGCCGAGGACCCGGCCGGTGGCGGCGTCGTCGCGGCCCTGGCCGAGGAGTCCGCCGAGCAGGCTGCCGGGATCGTGCACGGCCATGATCACGCCTTTCGTCCATGGCCGGGCGCCGGTGCGTACCCGACCTCCAGACCGCCAATGTCACGTGGATCGCCCGCGCGCGCTACTCGGGGTGACGCGCCGGTGCCCGCCGTGCCAGTTGGGCTATCAGGTGAATGAAATGCACCTTTTGTCGTGCTCCATCCTGAATTGCTTCTTCAGGGGTGCCTTCGGTGACAGGATGCTGCTGCTCCGCTCGGAGCGAATCCCCCACGGCCCGGCCGCTGATCTGGCCCTTCCGCACGTTCGGAGTGACGACATGACGCACGGAGCGACGACATGACCCACGACTCGACGCGGCGCGCCGTGCTGGCGACGGGCACGGCGGCGATCGCCGCGACCGCGGTCGGCTGCGGCGGCGGGGGCGGATCGTCCTCGGCCACGAGCCCCGCCACCACCGCCACGACCCCCACCAAGGCCTCCACCCCCGGCCCCGGCAGGCCCACGGGCACTCCCTCGCCCGTGGGCACCCCGGGACAGGAACTGGCACACACGAGCGACATCCCGGTCGGCGGCGGCAAGGTCTTCGCCCACCAGAAGGTCGTGGTCACCCAGCCCACGCGGAACGACTTCAAGGCCTTCTCGGCGATCTGCACCCACCAGGGCTGCACGGTCAACAAGGTGGTCGACGGCACCATCGACTGCCCCTGCCACGGCAGCAGGTTCCACATCGCCGACGGCTCGGTGGCCCACGGCCCGGCGACCCGGCCGCTGCCCGCCGAGCACATCACGGTGGAGGGACACTCGATCCGCCTGGCGTGACCGGACGCGCACTCTCCCGGGGACGCCCGAGATTGGCGATCATGGTCTAGGCGTCCCAGAGGGCTCCGAGGCCGAGGAGGTCGTCCCGGTACTCGATGCGGTCCGTCCAGTCGGCCGGCCAGGCGTCCGCGCCCAGCCGGGCGCCCGCGAAGGCACCGGTGAGGCAGGCGATGGAGTCGGAGTCGCCGCTGGAGCAGGCGGCGCGGCGCAGGGCGGTGACCGGTTCCTCGGGGAAGAGCAGGAAGCACAGCAGGCCGGTCGCCAGTGCCTCCTCGGCGATCCAGCCGGCTCCGGTGGCCAGACACGGGTCCATCTCCGGCGCGGGCGTGCGCAGGGCGTCCGCGAGGCGGTCCAGGACCGCGAGGCACTCGTCCCAGCCGCGCGCGACGAAGTGCTCGGGTGTGGGGTCCTGCGCGCGGGTCCACAGGTCGCCGAGCCAGGCGTGGTGGTAGAGGGTGCGGTTGTCGTGGGCGTACGCGCGCAGTTCGCCGACCAGTCCGGCCGGCTCGGCGCCCAGGGCGAGCAGCCGTACGGCGCGGGCTGTGAGATCGGAGGCGGCCAGCGCCGTGGGGTGCCCGTGGGTGAGCGCGGACTGCAACTGGGCGGCGCCCGCCCGCTGTTCGTCGCTCAGCGCGGGGGCGAGCCCGACGGGCGCCACCCGCATGTTGGCGCCGCAGCCCTTGGAACCCATCTGGCTGGCCCGCTGCCAGGCGCGGTGCTCGTCCTTCAGCAGGTTGCACGCGGTCAGGCAGGTGCGGCCCGGGGCCCGGTTGTTCTCCGGTGACCGGTACCACTCGACGAACTCCTCCCGCAGCGGCCGCTCGAGGCGCTTCGGCCCGAGCACCCCGCGGTCCATGGCCGTGCGCAGTGCGCGGCCCAGGGCGATCGTCATCTGGGTGTCGTCGGAGACGAAGGCGCGCCGCGGCAGCTCCATCTCCCGCCAGGGGCCGCACTTGGCGAGGATCGACGGGACGTCGTTGAACTCGGTGGGGAAGCCGAGCGCGTCCCCGAGGGCGAGGCCCAGCAGGGATCCGGTGGCGGTGCGCCGGGAGACGGTGCCGGTCATACGGGACGTCCTTCCCCGGACGGTCGGAGCAGGGGCGGGTGCAGGGCGGTGGCGCCGCCCGCGCGGTAGAGGGCGGCCGGCTTGCCGCGCCCGCCGGTCAGCCGGGCGGCTCCGGCGGCGGGTGCGACGAAGCCGGGCGTGGCGAGCACCTTGCGGCGGAAGTTGGGGCGGTCGAGCGTGGTGCCCCAGACCGCCTCGTAGACCTGTTGCAGCTCGCCGAGGGTGAAGACGGCCGGGCAGAAGGCGGTGGCGGCACAGGTGTGTTCGAGCCGGGCGCCGACCCGGTCGCGGGCGTCGGCGAGGATCCGGCCGTGGTCGAAGGCGAGCGGCGGGGCCGCGTCGTACGGCAGCCAGCGCGCCTGGGCGGCGTCGCCGCCGCCGTGTGGTTCGGGCGCGTCGGGCAGCAGCGCGGTGAAGGCGACCGAGACGACCCGCATCCGCGGGTCGCGGCCGGGGTCGCTGTAGGCGCGCAGTTGCTCCAGACGCAGCCCGGTGATGTCGCCGAGCCCGGTCTCCTCGGCCAGTTCGCGCCGGGCGGCGGTCTCCGCCGACTCGTCGGGCAGCAGGAATCCGCCGGGCAGCGCCCAGTGGCCGGCGTACGGCTGCTGCCCGCGTTCGACGAGCAGCACGTGCAGGGCGCCGGCGCGGACGGTGAGGACCGCCAGGTCGACGGTGACCGCGAAGGGTTCGTACGCGTGCTTGTCGTAACCCCGCACCGGCACCCCCTTTTAATAGTCGCGACGACTATAAAGAGAGGGGTGTCCGCCGCACAAGCCGTCAGGCCCTCACTGTCTCAGCCCATCAGAGCCACGGTCAGAGGTCGACTTCCTTCATCAGCATCCCGACCTCGGTGTTCGACAGGCGGCGCAGCCAGCCCGACTTCTGGTCGCCGAGGGTGATGGGTCCGAAGGCGGTGCGCACCAGCTTCTCCACCGGGAAGCCGGCCTCGGCGAGCATGCGGCGCACGATGTGCTTGCGGCCCTCGTGCAGGGTCACCTCGACCAGGTAGTTCTTGCCGGTCTGCTCGACCACCCGGAAGTGGTCCGCGCGCGCGTACCCGTCCTCCAGCTGGATACCGTCCTTGAGCCGCTTGCCCAGGTCGCGCGGGATCGGGCCGACGATCGCGGCGAGGTAGGTCTTCTTCACGCCGTACCGGGGGTGGGTCAGCCGGTGCGCCAACTCGCCGTGGTTGGTGAGCAGGATGACGCCCTCGGTCTCGGTGTCGAGCCGGCCGACGTGGAAGAGCCTGGTCTCCCGGTTGGTGACGTAGTCACCAAGGCACTGACGGCCGTCGGGGTCCTCCATGGTGGACACCACACCGGCGGGCTTGTTCAGCGAGAAGAACTGGTACGACTGTGTGGCGACGGTCAGCCCGTCCACCTTGACCTCGTCCTTCTCCGGGTCGACGCGCTTGCCCTGCTCGGTGACGATCTCCCCGTTGACCTCGACGCGGGCCTGGTCGATCAGCTCCTCGCAGGCCCGGCGGGAGCCGTAGCCCGCGCGCGCGAGGACCTTCTGCAGCCGCTCGCCCTCCTGCTCGGCGCCCGGGAAGGTCTTGGGCAGCCTGACGTCCTTCTTGCCCGCGTACCGCTCGCGGTTGCGCTCCTCCGCGCGTGCGTCGTACTCCCGGGAGCGGCCCGGGTCCGTACGCCCGCCGCGCTGCTCGGCCTGCTTGGGCCCGCCCTTGGCGCCACCGCGCGCGGCGCCGCCGCGTCCGGAGCGGGGGCCGTCCTTCGTCGCGCCGGGGCCGACGTCGTAGCGGCGCTCCTCGGGGCGGGGCCTGCGGGGACGGCCCTGCCCCTGCCGCTCGTCCCTGTCGTTGCCGGCACCGCGGTGGTTGCCGCGCCCGCCGTTCCTGCCGCTGCCGCTGCTTCGCATCAAAATTCCGTCTTAGTCGTCTGCGTCCTGACCGCCGGGCGCGTCGGGTGCGTCCGGGTCGAACGACGGCACGCCCTCCTGGGTCTCGGCCTCGATCGCCTCCGCCTCCGGGAGGAAGGGCGCGAGTTCCGGAAGCTCGTCCAGGCCGCGCAGGCCCATCCGCTCCAGGAAGTAGTTCGTCGTCCTGTACAGGATCGCACCTGTTTCGGGTTCCGCGCCCGCCTCCTCGACCAGTCCGCGCTGCAGGAGGGTGCGCATCACACCGTCGCAGTTGACCCCGCGTACGGCCGAGACGCGGCTGCGGCTGACGGGCTGGCGGTAGGCGACCACGGCCAGGGTCTCCAGCGCGGCCTGGGTGAGCCGGGCCTGCTGGCCGTCCAGGACGAAGCCCTCGACGGCGGCGGCGTACTCGGGGCGGGTGTAGAAGCGCCAGCCGCCGGCCACGAGCCGCAGTTCGAAGCCGCGGCCCTGCACGGTGTACTCGTCGGCCAGCGCCCGCAGCGCGTCCCCGATCTGCCGCCTGGGCCGTTGCAGGATCTTGGCGAGGTGCTCCTCGGTCGCGGGCTCGTCCACGACCATGAGCACCGCCTCCAGGGCGGGCCTGAGGTCGAGGTCCGCGACGGTGGGCGTGCCCGCCGGGAGCCCGCTGGTGTCCTCGCTCACGCCTTCTTCTCCTCCTTGGGCTCCTCGGGCGGCCGGTCGAACTCGTCCGTCACGGTCGGTGTCTCGTCGCCGTCGCCGCCGGTCCAGCGCACCATCAGCTCACCGAGGGCGGTCTCCTGGTCCAGGGCCACGGCCTTCTCGCGGTACAGCTCCAGCAGGGCGAGGAAGCGGGCGACCACGGTCAGGGTGTCGTCGGTGTCCTCGACCAGGGCCCGGAAGCTGGCCTCGCCCAGTTCCCTGAGCCGGGCGACCACGATGCCCGCCTGCTCGCGCACGCTGACGAGCGGCGCGTGGATGTGGTCGACGTACACCTGCGGCTTCGGCTTGGGCTGCATCGCCTTGACCGCGAGCCGGGCGAAGCCCTCGGGGCCGATGCTGATGACGACCTCGGGCAGCAGGTCGGCGTGGTGCGGTTCGAGGCCCACGGTACGGGGGTAGCGCCGGGCCTCCTCGTCGAGGCGGCGGTTGAAGATGTCGGCGATCTGTTTGTACGCGCGGTACTGGAGCAGCCGGGCGAACAGCAGGTCGCGGGCCTCCAGCAGGGCGAGGTCGGCCTCGTCCTCGACCTCGGCGGCGGGCAGCAGCCGGGCCGCCTTCAGGTCGAGCAGGGTGGCGGCCACGACCAGGAACTCGGTCGTCTGGTCCAGGTCCCAGTCCGGCCCCATCGCCCGGATGTGCGCCATGAACTCGTCGGTGACCTTGGAGAGCGCCACCTCGGTGACGTCGAGCTTGTGCTTCGAGATCAACTGAAGCAACAGGTCAAAGGGCCCCTCAAAGTTGGCGAGCCGCACTGTGAACACCCCGTCACCGGACTCGCCCCCACCTTCCCCGACACCGCCCGCAGCACCTTCCGCCCCCGCCCCAGCCCCGACAACCTCCGGCTCCGCCTCGAACTCGGCTGCTCCGGCAACGACGGCCTCCGGCCCGGGAATCCCGGGCTCCGGTTCAGCCACGACAGGCTCGGAAACCGCGGGCTCGGGTTCGGCAGCAACGGCCTCCGGCCCGGGAACCGCGGGCTCGGGTTCGGGTTCGGCAGCATCGACCGCGTCGGCCTCCGGCGGCGCGGCACCCGGCCCCCGCCCCAGCGCACGCCTACGGCCGGCGGATACACCGCGGGCAAAAGACTCGTTAGAGGCCATGACCCCCGCAGGCTACCTCCAACCAACCCCGACGAAGCCGACCAAGGCCCCGCAAGACGTCCCAAAGGTGCACGGGGCAGTATCGATTTGCGGCTCCGCCGCGCGGGCGCGACCAGCCCCCACCAAGCCGCAGCCGAACCACAACGCATCACGAGGGTGCCACCAGCCACAACGAAGCCACAGCCGAACCACAACGCATCACGGCCGAAGCCCAGCGCTCAGCGCCCCCGCAGGCGACGTACCAGAATGCTCGCGTCCCCCCGGGACTCCAGATCGGCCAGCACCACGGCGACCGCCTCCCGCACGATGCGCCCGCGGTCGACGGCCAGCCCGTGCTCACCCCGCAGGACCAGGCGCGCATGCTCCAGGTCCATCAGTTCCTCCGCGGACACATACACGGTGATCTTCTCGTCGTGCCGCTCGCGCCCGCTGGGCCGCCGTGCCGCGGCGCGTCCCCGCTTGCGTGGCGGCGTGCCGGCCGAGGAGGCGGCAGATGAACCTTCCTGCGCCGCCTGACGCCGCGCGGGCCGCTCCGCGGCGGCGGAGCGGCTGCGGGACTCGCCGGTATCGGCGGGCTCCGCCTCCGCCGCCACATGCTCCGCGCCGTCACCGTCGCCGCCCTGCGCGGGCACGGACTGCGGCGCGTCCTCGGCGGCGGCCGGGTCACTCTCCCCCGCGGGGGCCGGCACCCGGGCCTCGCCGTTGGCCTGGCGCCGGGGAGTGGACCCCTGGAGCGCCATCCCCCCTGTCGTACGGAACAGTTCGTCGGCCCCGGGCAGACTCACTCGGCGTGACACCGGGCGAGCACCTCCCTGGCGAGCTGGCGGTAGGCGGCGGCACCGACGGAGTTGGAGGCGTAGGTGGTGATGGGCTCACCGGCGACCGTGGTCTCCGGGAAGCGGACCGTGCGGCCGATGACCGTGTGGTAGACGTGGTCGTCGAACGCCTCGACGACACGCGCGAGCACCTCACGGCTGTGCACCGTGCGCGAGTCGTACATCGTGGCGAGGATCCCGTCGAGTTCCAGCTCCGGGTTGAGCCGCTCCTGGACCTTCTCGATGGTCTCGGTGAGCAGCGCCACCCCGCGCAGGGCGAAGAACTCGCACTCCAGCGGCACGATGACCTTGTGCGCGGCCGTCAGGGCGTTGACGGTGAGCAGGCCGAGCGAGGGCTGGCAGTCGATCACGATGTAGTCGTAGTCGGGCAGCAGCGGCTTCAGGGCGCGCTGGAGCGTCGACTCGCGGGCGACCTCGGAGACCAGCTGGACCTCGGCGGCGGACAGGTCGATGTTGCTCGGGAGCAGGTCCATGTTGGGGACCGCGGTCTTCAGCAGGACCTCGTCCGCGGACATGCCCCGCTCCATGAGCAGGTTGTAGACGGTGAGGTCGAGTTCCATCGGGTTGACGCCGAGGCCGACCGACAGCGCGCCCTGCGGGTCGAAGTCCACGAGCAGTACGCGCCGGCCGTACTCCGCGAGCGCGGCACCCAGGTTGATGGTCGACGTGGTCTTGCCGACGCCGCCCTTCTGGTTGCACATCGCGATGATCTTCGCGGGTCCGTGGTCGGTCAGCGGGCCCGGGATCGGGAAGTACGGCAGCGGGCGCCCGGTCGGGCCGATGCGCTCGCGGCGCTGACGGGCGGCGTCGGGCGCGAGCGTGGCCGCGTACTCGGGGTCGGGCTCGTACTCGGCGTCAGGGTCGTAGAAGTGCCCCTCGGGCAGTTCGTCGTAGTCGGCGAAGTGGTTGTGGGGCGCGCCACTTCCGTCGCCGGCCATGGCGTTCACGTGATGGCCATCCATGCTCGGGTGTGCTGGCTGAGTCACCCGGGGATGCGGGTGACTCCGGTGGGCTGCGAAGGTGCGCACAGCGACGGAGCCGACAGCCTCGAACCCCGCGGGACCCTGATCCCGTACCGGCATTCCTGGTTGACCACCCCCGGGAGAAAATGTCGACTCATTCACAAGTCGTCTTACCTCCTTGGTGACCAGGGGACTTCTAGACAGGTCAGCGTGGCACCATGCCGACGGTTGGCGACTCTATGGCGTGTCGGCGGTCCGCAGCAACACAATCCGCCGGACCCGGCAGGATGTGTCGGCAATGGAACATCCCTCTGTCAAGGGCGTACGGCCGTCGCACAGCAGGTTTCACCGGTGTACGAATCGGTCGAAGGGTTACGTTCGAGGCGAGTTGACCGAGAGCCGCAAAGTGACCATACACACATCCGGCCGGACCTTGCGGGACAAGGACCGGCCGGATGCATGCGGTTGACGCGTCGAGTTGACGTATCGCCTTTACGCAATGGTGACTTAGCCGAGCAGGCTCTCCAGCGCCACGTGCTCCAGGCCGTGCGCCTCGGCGACCTCTCGGTAAACCACCTTGCCGTCATGGGTGTTGAGACCCTTGGCCAGCGCGGGGTCGCGACGCAGCGCCTCGACCCAGCCGTTGTTCGCGAGGGAAACGATGTAGGGCAGGGTGGCGTTGGTCAGCGCGTAGGTGGAGGTGTTGGGCACCGCGCCCGGCATGTTGGCGACGCAGTAGAAGACCGAGTCATGGACCGGGAAGGTCGGCTCGGCGTGCGTGGTGGGGCGGGAGTCCTCGAAGCAGCCGCCCTGGTCGATCGCGATGTCGACAAGGACACTTCCCGCCTTCATCCGGGAGACCAGCTCGTTGGTGACCAGCTTCGGGGCCTTGGCACCCGGGACGAGGACGGCGCCGATCACCAGGTCGGCCTCCAGGCACGCCTTCTCCAGTTCGAAGGCGTTGGAGACGACGGTCTGCACCGTCGTCCCGAAGACCTTGTCGGCCTCCTTGAGCTTGTTGATGTCCTTGTCGAGCAGGGTCACCTGGAAGCCCATGCCGATGGCGATCTGCGCGGCGTTCCAGCCGGAGACGCCGCCGCCGATGACGACGGCCCTGGCGGCCAGCACACCCGGCACCCCGCCGGGCAGCACCCCGCGTCCGCCGCTCGCGCGCATCAGGTGGTAGGCGCCGACCTGCGGGGCCAGCCGGCCCGCGACCTCGGACATCGGGGCGAGCAGCGGCAGGGCGCGGTTCGCCAGCTCGACGGTCTCGTACGCGATCGCCGTGGTGCCGGACTCCAGCAGCGCGTCGGTGCACTCCTTGGAGGCGGCCAGGTGCAGATAGGTGAAGAGCGTCTGGTCCTTGCGGAGCCGGTGGTACTCCTCCGCGACCGGCTCCTTGACCTTGAGCAGCAGGTCGGCGGCGGCCCACACCTCGTCGGCGGTCTCCAGGATCTCGGCGCCGGCGGCGACGTACTCCTCGTCCGGGATCGAGGAGCCGACACCGGCGTTGCGCTCGACGACGACCTGGTGACCGCCGCGCACCAGCTCGTGCACGCCGGCGGGGGTGATGGCCACCCGGAACTCGTTGTTCTTGACCTCGCGGGGGATGCCGACCTTCACGTCGATCACGGTCCTTGGCTCAGAGGATGTGGGGGCATTGCAAGATATTCCGGGCATGCGCGGGCACACCGGGAGACACCGCAGGAGAAGGTGCGGCAGAGCCAGTCTAATGAAGGTGTTCCGGCTGTCTAGCCTTTCATTGCGTCAATCTTCGTCAGATGTACTGCGGATTTCGCAGGCGTTAGCGCCGTGTTCCGGGTCCGGCCCGCTCGCGCGGCCCTCCTGGAGGTCCTGCCCCTCCTCACCCAGCATGCGCTCGGCGGCGCTGCGGTGCAGTCGGGCGGCGGCGCTGTCGCCGAGGCGCTCCAGGGTGTCGGCGAGCCGCAGCTGGAGGGCGGCCTGGAGCCGCACGTCCTCGGCCCGGCGTGCCCACTCAACCGCTTCCTGGCAGGTGCGCAGCGATTCCGCGGGCCGTCCGGCGTACTCCTGGACCCGCGCCAGCTCGCTCAACGCCCGTGCCTGCCCTGCGACATCGCCCGCCTTGCGGTAGCCGGCGACGGCCGCGCGCCAGCCCCTGAGCGCCTCGCCGTAGCGGCCCGCGTAGGTGTGGGCGGTGGCGATCCGGCCGTAGAGCCGGGCGGCGTCCGCACGCTCGCCGCGGGCCAGGCGCTGGGCAAGGGCCCGCCCGAACCAGTCGGCGGCCCGGTCGTGGTCCCCCAGCTCCTGGTGCGCGCCGCCTACGGATTCCATCGCGCGGCCGGTCGCATACGGGTCGTCGGCCTCCCGTCCGGCGTCCAGCGCGGCCCGGTACCGCACCAGCGCCTCGGCCGTGCGGCCGGTCCTGGCGTCCAGGTCGCCGAGGTTCAGCAGCGCGGCGGCCCGCTCCCTGGGCAGGTTCCGGCGTTCGGCGACATCGAGGACCAGGGTGTGGATACCGTACAGATCGGCGGCGGCCGCCTGGGTGCCGAAGTGCGCCACCATGGCCCTGACCAGCTGGGACATCAGCCGACGGGCCAGTGTGTCCAGTTCCCCGTCGGCGACCGCGAGCCGCGCGGCGGCCAGCAGCGCGGGCCGGCGGATGCGCAGCCAGTCGGCGGCGGCCCGGGGCGTCGGGAAGCGCAGGGTGCGGGGCAGTCCCTGGAGCCTTGCGCGGACATCGGGGTTGTCCGTCTCGGTGATCGCCCGGCAGGAGTGGAGCAGGCGCACGGTCCGCTCCAGCATCCGGGCCCGGGCCAGTTGCAGCTCGCCGGGCCGGTCCTGGGCCTCGGCGAAGGCGCGCAGCAGGGGATGGAGGCAGCCGGGGACCTCGTACTGCGGCAGCGGGGAGGCCACCACCCGCAGCAGGCCGAGGCCGACGAAGTCGTCCAGGGTGGTGTGGGCGGCGCTCACCGAGCAGCCGGCCAGGGCGGAGGCGGTATGCGGGTCGACCAGGCCCGCCGGGGCCAGGCAGAGCAGTCGCAGTATCCGGGCGGCGGGCCCCGGCAGGGTCTCGTGGACGAGCCGGAACACCCGGCCGAGCGGGCCGCGCTCATCACTCTCCGCGTTCAGGCGCTTGGCCAGGTCGGCGACGGCCGCCTTGGGGCGGGCGGCGAGCCAGCCGCCGGCCAGGGCGAGGGCGGCGGGCTGGGCCTGGCACGCCTCGACCAGGTCCTCGGCGGCGCGCGGGTCGACGGTGATGCGTACCGAGCCGGTGCAGCGGGCCAGCAGTTCCAGGGCCGACTTGGTGTCGAGCCCGCCCACGGTGCACGGGCGGACGTCCGCGATCCCGGTCAGCGGGCCCTCGGACACGGCGACGACCAGGCAGTCAGGGCTGTCCGGAAGGAGCGCGTCGACCTGCTCGGCGCCGCTCGCGTCGTCCAGCAGGAGCAGCACCCGGCGCCCGGACAGGGCGGCGCGCAGATCGGCGGTCAGATCGTCCTCGGCGGCTCCGGCCGGGGTGGGCAGTCGAAGGGCGGTCAGCAGTTCGCGGGCGGCCTGCTCGACCGGGACGGGGGTGCCGTCGGGCTCGCCGAGGCAGGCGCGCAGCACGCCGTCGGGGTAGCGGTCGGCGACCTGCCGGGCCAGTTCGCCGGCGAGGGCGGTGCGGCCCGAGCCGGGCCGGCCTGCGACGAGGAGCACCCGGGCGCGGGGGGCCTTGCGGCCGGCGATGGTGTCCAGCCCCGCGCGCTCGATGTCGGCGCGCAGTTCCTTCAACTCCCTTGTACGGCCCAGGAACCGGCCTTCCACGGCCGGGGGTCCCGACAGCTGCACGCCGCCTGTGTCCACCGCCTGATCCGTCACGGGCCACACTCCCGTCCCACCGCACGCGCGGCCGACCGGGACTGAGGTCCGGGCGCCGCGCCTTCTCTTCGGCTCATTCGCGAGGAGCCTAGTTCACGCTCTGCGACGTTCCGGGTGGAGCGCGGCGGGCGGGTCGCTCGATCGGATCAGGCGATCGTCACACCGGGGGCGGGGCGGTCGGGCTCAGCAGGCGAAGGGGCGCGCGGGCCAGGGCGCCTCGGCCGGGCGCAGGGCGTCGAGACCGTCGCCCGCCCGGGCGCCGACCAGTGACAGGACGCCCACCGCGAGGCAGTTGTTGTGCAGTTCCCCGGCCAGCACGCCGCGCACCAGTTCGTCGACGGGCACGCGCGCGTACTCCAGGTCGCTCTCCTCGTCCTCGACGGCGAAGCGCTCGCCGTCCGCCTCGGACAGGTTCCGGGCCAGGAAGATCCGTACGGCCTCGTCGCAGCCGCCCGGAGTGGTGTACACGTCGGTCAGCACGCGCCAGTCCTCGGCCTTGACGTGCGCCTCCTCGTACAGCTCGCGCTGGGCCGCGTGCAGCGGGTTCTCGCCGGGCACGTCGAGCAGTCCGGCCGGGATCTCCCACAGCTTCTGCCGGACCGGGTGGCGGTACTGGCGGATCAGCAGGACCCGGTCCTCCTCGTCGAGGGCGAGCACGCCCACGGAGCCGGGGTGGACCTGGTAGTCGCGGCGGACCACCGCACCGTCGGGCATGACCACCTCATCCGTGCGGACCGAGGTCTTGTTCCCCACGAAGGGAGTCTCGGTCGCCCGGATCTCCCATTCCTCCGGGCTGTCCTTGATCGTCATGCCCTGTCCTTCCACGTGCGCACGAGAAACCGGGGCGCCCACCGTGCCGGCGCCCACCCCGGCCACCGTACCGCCGGTGTGTCTACTCGGAATCGTGCTCCGCACCGACCGCCCGCCGCACCGCCGCCCGCACCAGGCCGGCGAACAGCGGGTGCGGCCGGGTCGGGCGCGAGCGCAGCTCGGGGTGCGCCTGCGTGGCGACCAGGTAAGGGTGCACTTCGCGCGGGTACTCGACGTACTCGACGAGCTTGCCGTCAGGCGACGTCCCGGAGAACACGATGCCGGCCTTCTTCTCCAGCTCCGCGCGGTAGGCGTTGTTGACCTCGTAGCGGTGGCGGTGGCGCTCCTCGACGTACTCCTTGCCGTCGTAGACCTCGCGCACGATCGAGCCCTCGGCCAGCTTCGCCGGGTACATGCCCAGCCGCATGGTGCCGCCCATGTCGCCGTCGCCGGCGACGATGTCGAGCTGTTCGGCCATGGTGGAGATGACCGGGTGGCCGGTGGCGGAGTCGAACTCGGTGGAGTTGGCGTCGGGGATGCCGGCCAGGTGGCGCGCGGCCTCGATCACGATGCACTGCAGGCCCAGGCACAGGCCGAGCAGCGGGACCCCCCTCTCGCGGGCGTAGCGGATCGCGCCGACCTTGCCGAGCACGCCGCGGTCGCCGAAGCCGCCCGGGATGCAGATGCCGTCGACGTCGGCGAGCTGGGCCTGGGCGCCGGCCGGGGTCTTGCAGTCGTCCGAGGTGACCCACTTGATCTTCACCCGGGCCCGGTTGGCGAAACCGCCCGCGCGCAGCGCCTCGGTGACCGACAGATAGGCGTCGGGCAGGTCGATGTACTTGCCGACCAGCGCGAGGGTGACCTCGTGCTCGGGCTTGTGGACGCGGTCGAGCAGATCGTCCCAGGTCGTCCAGTCCACGTCGCGGAAGGGCAGGTCGAGCTTGCGGACGACGTAGGCGTCCAGGCCCTCGGTGTGCACGACCTTCGGGATGTCGTAGATCGAGCGGGCATCGGGGCAGGCGACCACGGCGGCCTCGTCGACGTCGCACATCAGCGAGATCTTGCGCTTGATCGCGGTGGGCACTTCGCGGTCGCAGCGCAGGACAATGGCATCAGGCTGGATACCGATGTTCCGGAGGGCCGCGACCGAGTGCTGGGTCGGCTTGGTCTTCAGCTCACCGGAGGGTCCGATGTAGGGGAGCAGCGAGATGTGTACGACGAAGACGTTGTCCCGGCCCACCTCGTGCCGTACCTGACGGACGGTCTCCAGGAACGGCAGCGACTCGATGTCGCCCACGGTGCCGCCCACCTCGGTGATCACGACGTCCACCTCGTCGGTGGCCATGCGCCGGATGCGGTGCTTGATCTCGTTGGTGATGTGCGGGATGACCTGCACCGTGTCGCCCAGGTACTCGCCGCGCCGCTCCTTGGCGATCACGGTCGAGTAGACCTGGCCCGTGGTGACATTGGCGCTGCCGTCCAGGTCGCGGTCGAGGAAGCGCTCGTAGTGTCCGATGTCCAGGTCGGTCTCGGCGCCGTCGTTGGTGACGAACACCTCACCGTGCTGGAAGGGGTTCATCGTGCCAGGGTCGACGTTCAGGTACGGGTCGAGCTTCTGCATCACGACCCGCAGCCCCCGGGCCTTGAGCAGCATGCCGAGGCTGGAGGCGGTGAGGCCCTTGCCGAGCGAGGAGGCGACACCCCCGGTGACGAAGATGTGCTTGGTCGTCGTGGCTGTGTTGGTCCTGAAAGCAGCGGGCGGCATGGCCAAGAGGGGGCTCCCGTGGTCGCGGTCTGTGTTGCGGTGCGGCTCCGGTCCGGAGACTTCCGGGGTGCCGTCGCTGCGGTTCGGGGGACCCCTTGTCGTCGGAGGCGTCGGATTTCCGTCGTCGTATGTCCGTCGGGGGCGCCCACCGGTCCACGGGCTACCAGGGTATCAGCGCCGTGGGGACATGACTTCCGGCCACGCTCCGCGCACACGTCGACACGGGCACGCACCGCTTACCCGGTTCTCACCCATTGCTCACTCGTTCGGCTCATGCAGGTTGTCCGGAGCGGCACGCAGATCATCTACGTGCGTCGTATCCTGCTCGGACACTCGCTGCCGAGCCCGGCCGGCAACACGGCACACCCCCGCCCGTATCCACCGGAACAACGAGAGCTCGTCAGTTCGTTGAGTTGTGATCGTCGTTTTGCCTCAGGGCCGGACGACTGATTTGCTTCAAAGCTCAACGACGCATAACAACACCCCTTGACCGCAATTAGCGACAACCCCGTTCCGGGGTGACGTGGCCGTTCGACTGGAGTTGCACGTGGCCGGGCGCATCGAAGATTACGCACTCATCGGAGACATGCAGACAGCGGCGCTGGTCTGCCGGGACGGCACAGTGGACTGGCTGTGCCTGCCCCGCTTCGACTCGCATGCCGTCTTCGCCGGGCTGCTGGGCACCGAGGAACACGGATTCTGGCGGCTGGGCCCCGCCCACGCCGCCGACGCCCAGCCGCCCACGGCCGCCCGGCGCACCTACCGTGGCGACTCGCTGATCCTGGAGTCGGAGTGGGACACCCCGCGCGGAACGGTCCGTGTGACGGATTTCATGCCCCCGCGTGACGGCGCCCCGCAGCTGATCAGGATCGTCGAGGGCGTCACCGGCCGGGTGCCCATGCGCTCCGCCCTGCGGATGCGCTTCTCCTACGGCCGGGTGGTGCCCTGGGTGCACAAGCACGACGGGCGCACGGTCGCGGTCGCGGGACCGGACTCGGTGTGGTTCGACACCACCGCGGAGACCTACGGCAAGTCGCTCACGACGTACGCCGACTTCACGGTCGCCCCCGGTGACCGGATCGCGTTCACCATCTCCTGGCAGCCCTCGCACCGGGAGCCGCCCGGGCTGCCCGAGCCGGAGCAGTCGCTGGAGGCGACCGAGGAGTTCTGGCGCGAGTGGGTCGAGCACTGCACGTACCACGGGCCCTACCGGGAGGCGGTGATCCGCTCCCTGATCACGTTGAAGGCCCTGACGTACGCCCCGACGGGCGGCGTCGTCGCCGCGCCCACCACGTCCCTGCCCGAGGACATCGGCGGCGTACGCAACTGGGACTACCGCTACACCTGGCTGCGGGACGCGGCGATCACCCTGTCCTCGCTGCTGCGCACCGGCTACCGTGAGGAGGCCCGCGCCTGGCGCGAGTGGCTGCTGCGGGCGGTGGCGGGCGACCCGGAGAACCTGCAGATCATGTACGGCATCGCGGGCGAGCGCGAACTGGGCGAGGCGGAGCTGGACTGGCTGCCCGGCTACGAGAAGTCCGCCCCGGTCCGGGTCGGCAACGGCGCCGCACACCAGCTCCAGCTCGATGTGTACGGCGAGGTCACCGAGGCCCTGCACCTGGCCCATATGACGGGCCTGGCCCGCAACGACTACGCCTCGCTGCTCCAGCTGAAGCTGATCCGCTACCTGGAGGACCACTGGGACGAGCCGGACGAGGGCATCTGGGAGGTGCGCGGCCCGCGCCGGCACTTCGTGCACTCCAAGGTGATGGCCTGGGTCGCGGTGGACCGCACCATCAAGCTGATCGAGTCCGGTGACGCGGACGGCCCGCTGGAGCGCTGGCGCGAACTGCGCGACGACATCCACCGGGACGTGTGCGAGCGGGGCTACGACAAAGAACGCAACACCTTCACCCAGTCCTACGGCTCCAAGGAACTGGACGCCTCCCTGCTGCTGATCCCGCAGATGGGCTTTCTGCCGCCGGACGACAAGCGGGTCATCGGCACCATCGAGGCGATCCAGCGGGAGCTGTCCACTCCGGACGGCTTCATCCTGCGCTACCCCACCGAGGGCGAGCACAAGGGCGTCGACGGCCTGCCGGGCGACGAGGGCGCCTTCCTCGCCTGCTCGTTCTGGATGGCGGACGACCTCGCGATGATCGGACGCGTGGACGAGGCACGCAAGCTGTTCGAGAAGCTGCTGTCACTGCGCAACGACCTCGGTCTGCTCGCCGAGGAGTGGGACCCGGTCCGCAAGCGCCAGGTCGGCAACTTCCCGCAGGCTTTCAGCCATGTCCCGCTGATCGACACGGCCCTGCGCCTGACGGCCTCGGGCGCCTACGGCGGCTGAACCCGGGTAGGTTCCCAGCTCCCGTGTCCTTTTCCCACGAACTGTGGCCACTCGGCGGCCCCGGTCGAGACTGCGCAGGCCAGAGACACGGCCTCAATGAACAATCCCGAGGATTTAGACACGGCCGTGAGAACGAGCGGCTGGACACGCCGTGAGACACCGCGAGAAGTCGCAGGTCACGGCGTCGCTTTAGGACACGAGCAGCGAGAACCTACAACCCGACCGGATGACGCGCCCGGCCTAGGCTGGAAGCGGAGCCTGCCCTGCCCGGGAAGGGGACGGCCATGGGTTTCCGCTCGACGGCGGGCGCCGCCCTCGCCGCGCTGCGCGCGGATCTCGCCGGTGATGTGTTCGCCCCGGGAGACGCCGGCTACGACGCGGCCCGTGCCGTGTTCAACGCCGCCGTCGACCGGCGGCCGGCGGTGATCGCGCGGTGCGCGGACACCGCGGACGTCGTCCGTGCCGTGCGCTTCGGCCGGGACCTGGACCTGCGCATCGCGGTGCGCGGCGGCGGGCACGCGGTGGCGGGCACGGCCCTGGGCGACGGGGCGCTCGTGGTGGATCTGCGGCGCCTGCGCGGGGTGACCGTGCGCCCCGAGGCGGCGACGGCGCATGTCGAGGGCGGGGCCACCCTGAGCGATCTGGACCGGGCCGCCGGGCGGTACGGGCTGGCGAGCAGCGGCGGATACGCCCCGGGCATCGGCGTCGCGGGCTTTGTGCTGGGCGGCGGCACCGGCCGGCTGGACCGCGCCTTCGGGCCCGCCGTCGACGACCTGCTGGGCGTGGAACTGGTCACGGCCGACGCCGAGCGGGTGCGGGCGAGCGCCGACGAGAACCCCGAACTGTTCTGGGCGCTGCACGGCGGCGGCGGCAATTTCGGCATCGCCACCGCGCTCACCCTGGGCCTGCACGCCCTGCCCGAGTTCTCCCTCGCCCTGGTCGTGTGCCGGCCGGAGCACGGCCGTGACCTGGTGCGCGCCTTCCGCGAGGTCATCGCCACCGGCCCCGACGAGGCGGGCGGCGCCGTCCTGTACACCACCGGCACACCCGCGCCCCTGCTGCCGGAGCGCCTGGCCGGACGGCCGGTGTACACGGCTCTGCTGACGTACGCGGGCGGCCCGAGGGGGCTGCGCCGGCTCGCCGCGCCGCTGCTCGCGCTCCCCCACGAGGCGGACTTCGCCGGGCCTGTGCCGTACGCCGCCGCCCCGTTCTGGCCCGCCGCGCCGCCCGGGCTGCGCCACCACTGGTCGGCGGAGTGCCTCACGGATCTGCCCGACGACCTGGTGGACGTCTTCTGCGCCCGCGCACGGAGGGTGCCGGCGGCGACCGGCAGCCGGTTTCTGCTCGTCGCGCGGGGGGGCGCCGGCGCCGCGGGCCCCGCCGACCTCCCAGTGGCCCACCGGCACGCGCCCTGGCTGGTGCACCCCTGCGCGATATGGGCGGACCCGGCCGACGACGAGCGGGCCGCGGCCTGGGTCCGGGGCGCCCGCGCCGACGTCGGGCCGTGGCGGACCGGGGCCGTCTGCCTCACTCTCATCGGCGACGAGGGGCCCGAGCGGGTACGGGCGGGGCTGGGCGCCGGGAACACCCTGCGCCTGGCCAAGGTCAAGCGCGGCTACGACCCGGACAACGTGTTCCGGTTCAACCCCAACATCCGGCCGGTGTAGCCGGAACCATCCAGCCGGTGCGGCCGGGAGCCCACGGCCGGTACAGCCGGGACCATCCGGCCGGTGTGGCCGGGAGCCCACGGCCGGTGCGGCCGGGAGCCCACGGTCGGTACAGCCGGGACCATCCGGCCGGTGTGGCCGGGACCGAGGATGTCCAGAACGGGTTCACGCAGGTAGCGTCCGCTGCATGGACAGCCGTACGGACAGCAGAGCGGGCAGCGGATTCGACACACAGGGCGCCGGGATCACCGTTCAGCGGGCGCTCGAACTGCCCGGGCTGCGCAGCGGACTCCCGGAGATCCTGGCGGGCGCCGACCGGCTGGGGCGCACGGTCCGCTGGGTGCACGCGGGCGAGGTGCCCAACATCGCCTCCCTGCTCAAGGGCGGCGAGCTGCTGCTCACCACGGGCTACGGCCTGGGCACCCGCCCCGCCGAGCAGCGCGCGTTCGTACGCACCCTCGCCGAGCGCGGCATCGCCGCCCTCGTGGTGGAGCTGGGACCGCGGTTCACCCGGCTGCCCGCCGCCGTGGTGGACAGCGCCCGCGGCGCCGGGCTGCCACTCGTGCAATTGCACCGCGAGGTGCCGTTCGTGGCGGTCACCGAGGAGATCCACACCGAGATCGTCAACGGCCACTACGCGCTGCTCCAGCGCGCGGAGCAGGTGCACCGACGCTGCACCCAGGCCCTGCTGGGCGGCGGCGGGATGCCGCAGGTGCTGGAGATCCTGGCCGACTTCAGCGGCAACCCGGTCTTCCTGGAGACCGCGGACGGCCGGCTGCTGTACGCGGCCGGCGCCGGGCCCGAGGGCGCGGACCCGCTCCAGGTGTGGGAGGGGCTGCGCGGCCAGCACCAGGACGGCCCGCCGCCCGCCGGCTCGGTGCTGGTGGATGTGCCGGGGGGCGGCCCGGGCCCGGGGTCGGTGCGCGCCCGGCTCGTACTGCTCCCGGTCCGCGCCCCCCTGGCGCCCGTGCACCGCATGGCCGCCGAGCAGGCCGCGGGCATCCTGGCCGTGGTGCTGATGCAGGCACGCCAGGAGGAGGAGCTTGCGGCGCGCGGCCGGGGCGACTTCCTCAGCGACCTCGCGGAGGGTCGTATCGCCGCCGAGGACGCGCCCGCGCAGGCCCGGGTGCTCGGCTTCAAGCCCGGCAACAGCCCGCTGCTGCCGGTCGTGATGCGGCTCGGCGAGGACCTGGCGCCGGGCGGGGGCACCGCCCGCACCGGCGGGGCCGCGAGCGGCGGCTGGGCCGTGCTGGCCCGCGCGGTCGCGGAGGAACTGGCCGCGCTGGGCATGCCGGTGCTGCTGGGCGTGCGGCCGGTCGAGGGCCGGGTCCCGCTGCTGCTGGGGCTGCGCTCGGAGGCGGAGCGGCCGGCGGTCGCGGACCGGGTCGCCGCGGCGCTGCGGGCCGGGGTGGAGCGGGCGGGCCTGCACCGGCCAGGCGCCCGGCCGCCCGTGGTGGTGGTCGGGGTGGCCGGTGGCTGGGCGTCCGCGTCGGCCGGGCTGCGGCACGCGGCGGAGACGGCGACGGCGGCGCAGGGCCTCACGGACCGCCCCTGGTACGACGCGCGCCGGCTGGACATCGACCTCCTGCTGTGGCGGCTGCGCGACCACCCGGACCTGGCGGCCTTCGTGGACCGGGCGATCGGACCGCTGCGCGACCACGACCGCCGGTCCAAGCCTCCGTTGCTGCCCACGCTGGAGACCTATCTGGCGCATACCGGCCGCAAGGCCGAGACCGCCCGCGAGCTGCATCTGAACCGGCAGACCCTGTACAACCGTCTCGCCCGCATCGGGGAGTTGCTGGGCACCGACCTGGACGACCCGCAGACCGTACTGGCCCTGAGCCTGGCCCTCCGGGCCCGCCGGCACGTGCCCTGACGGCTGTTCAGGCGATCGGCTGGGGCTGGGTCAACTCGTCGTAGACGCTGAGGACCTGGGCGACCGTCTCGTCCTCGGTGGGCCAGCCGGCGGCCTGTCGTACGCCCTCGTCCCTGAGCCGCTCGCGGCGTTCGGGGTCGCCCAGCAGCCGGACGACGGCGTCGGCTAGCGCCTCGGGGTCGCCGTACGGGACGAGTTCGGCCGCCTCGCCGACCAGGTCGGGGATGCCGCCGACGGCGGTCGCGACGAGCGGCACGCGCGCGTGCAGTGCCTCCTGGGCGAGCACGGGGCGGGACTCCCACCTGCTGCACAGCAGCGCGATATCGGCGGCGGCGAGCAGTCCGTCGGCGTCCTCGCTGCGTCCGATGAGCCGGACCGGCAGGTCCTCGTCCTCGATGCGGCGCGTCAACTCGCCGCGCAGCGGGCCCTCGCCCGCGATGACGAGCAGCGGCACGGGGTCGAGGCCGCGCCAGGCGCGGGCCGCGTCCAGCAGCACGTCATATCCGCGGTACCGGTCAAGGGAGCCGACGGCGACCAGCAACGGGCGGCCGGTGGCACCGAGTTCGGCCCGCACCTTGGGGCGCGGCGGGTCCGGGTCTGCGGGCTCCGCGGCCCGGCTGGGCCGGGCCGGCGAGACACCGGCGAGCCGGACGTCCCGGGCGCCGGTCCTGCGGGCCGCGTCCACCAGGTCCGAGGAGGTGCCGAGCAGCACGGTGGCGGCCCGCGCCACCCGGCGCTCCAGCAGCCGCAGCAGATGCGCACGGGCGCCCTCGGCCTGCACCCGGTCGTGCCAGGTGACCACGAGCGGGGTATGGCGTCCGCTGAGCGCCAGCACGGTACGGAAGGAGGCGTGCAGCCCGTGGGCGTGCACCAGGTCGGCGCCGGTGCAGGCGGCGCGCAGCGCGGCCACGGCTGCCGGGTCGCTGCTGCGCGGGACGTGGACGTGGTCGGCGCCGGCACCGCTGAAGTCATAGGCGCGGTCGGCCTCGACGGGGGCGCACACCGTGACCCGTACGCCCCGCGCGACCAGTCCCGCGGCCAGCGAACGCACATGCGCGCTGCTGCCGGCGTTGCCCCCGCCCAGCACTTGGACGGTGCGCAGCGGCGACTGTCCGTGCGGTGCGGTACTGCTCACGGGGCTCACGTGGCCGGGGCTCCTGATTCGGCGTGGGACGGGTACGAAGAAACGTACAGAAGGTATCGGGTGGCGGGGGTGTTCCGCGCGCGCCTCCCGCGCGCACCGCGTTCCCTGCCAAGGATGCCAGCTCAGACGGGCGTTACGGGAATTCGGGGCGGGCGCGGGGCGCGAAGGACCGGAGCAGTGCGCCGGAGCGCATCACCCACACGAGCGACCCCTCGAAGACCCGACCGAACCCCCACCGCCCCCCTCGTGCCACCCTCGTGCCACCCAACGAGGCCGTCCCGCTGGGCCGGCCCGGCCCGCCCAACGGGCTCGTCCCGCTCGGACCGCCCACCGACCCCGACCCGAGCCAACCGCCCACTTCCAACCGCCCACTTCCAACCGGCCTTCGTCCTGCCGGCTTGGGCCATTCCTGCCGGGCCGAACCGTCTGGCCGACTCCAGCCATCCTGCCGGTCCGAACCGTCTGACCGACTCCAACCATCCTGCCGGTCCGAACCGTCTGACCGACTCCAGCCATCCTGCCGGTCCGAACCGTCTGACCGACTCCAACCATCCTGCCGGTCCGAACCGTCTGACCGACTCCGGCCATCCTGCCGGTCCGGATCGGCCCGCCGACCCGGCCGTCCCCCGTCGACCCGGCCGTCGCCCGCCGGCCGGGAGTCCCCGGCGGCCCGAACATCCCCCGCCGGCCCTGGCACCCCCCATCGGCCGGACGCCCCCCATCGGTCCGGTGTGCCCCCAACGGCCCGCCGCTATCCGTCGGACCGGGCCGTGGCCAGCAGTTCCTCCGCGTGCGCCCGCGCCGTCTCGGAGTCCTCCTGACCGGCCAGCATCCGGGACAGCTCACGAATGCGGTCCTCGCCCTCCAGCACCTTCACGCCGGACCGGGTCACCGAGCCGTCGTCGGTCTTCTCGACGAGCAACTGCCGGTCGGCGAAGGCGGCCACCTGCGGCAGGTGGGTGACGACCACGACCTGCGCCGTCTTGGCGAGCCGGGCCAGCCGGCGCCCGATCTCCACCGCCGCCTTGCCGCCGACACCGGCGTCGACCTCGTCGAAGAGATACGTCGGCACCGGGTCCGTGCCCGCGAAGACGACCTCCACGGCGAGCATCACGCGGGACAGCTCACCGCCGGACGCTCCCTTGGCGATGGGCCGGGGCGGCGCGCCCGGGTGCGGGGCGAGCAGCAGTTCCACCTCGTCCACGCCCGACGGCCCGTAGGCGACCGCGCGACCGCCGACCTCGACGCCTTCCGGGTCCTCGGTCTGCCGGATGGCGAAGGAGACGCGCGCGTGCGGCATGGCGAGCGAGGCCAGCTCGGCGGTCACGGCGGCGGCGAACCGCTCGGCGGCCTCCGTCCGCGCGTCCGTCAACGCCTGTGCGAGACCGCCCAGTTCGCTGCGCAGCGCGTCCCGCTCCGCGGTCAGCTCGCCGATCCGCTCGTCGTCGCCGTCGAGTTCGGTCAGCCGCGCGGCACCCTGTTCGGCCCAGGCGAGCACGGAGGTGATGTCGTCGCCGTACTTGCGCGTCAGGGCGCCCAGCGCGGCCCTGCGCTCCTCCACGGCCGCGAGCCGCAGCGGATCGGCGTCCAGGTCGTCGGCGTACCCGGCCAGCTCACCCGCCACGTCACCCAGCAGGATCCCGATCTCGCCGATCCGGTCGGCGAGCGAGGCCAGCGCGGGGTCGTGGGAGCGTACGGCCTCCAGGGCCCGGTGCGCGCCCGCGACGAGGGTCGCCGCGTCGATGCCCTCGGGGTCCTCGGGGTTGCCCGCGAGGGCGGCGTGCGCGGCGGTCGCGGCCGAGGACAGCCCCTCGGCGTGCCCGAGCCGCTCCGCCTCCTCCGCGAGTTCCACGTCCTCGCCGGTCCGGGGCTCGACACCGGCGATCTCGTCGAGCCCGTAGCGCAGCATGTCGGCTTCCTGGGCGCGCTCACGCGCGCGTGTGACGATCTCCTCCAGCTCGGTCGCGACCGCCCGCAGCCGCCGGTACGCCTCCGTGTACTTGACAAGCGGTCCGGCGACCGCGTCACCCGCGTACCGGTCCAGGGCCTGCCGGTGCCGGGACAGCTTCAGCAGCCCCTGCTGGTCGGTCTGCCCGTGCACGGCGACCAGTTCCTCGGCCAGCTCGGCCAGCACCCCGACGGGTACGCTGCGCCCGCCGAGGTGGGCCCGCGAGCGTCCCTCGGCGGAGACGGTACGGCTGATGAGCAGCGCCCCGTCGTCCAGCTCGGCCCCGGCCTCCTCCGCGCGTACGGCGGCGGACGCGTCCGCGGGGACGGTCACCCGCCCCTCGACCACGGCCTTCCCGGCGCCGATCCGCACGAGCGCCGGATCCGCGCGCCCGCCCAGCAGCAGTCCCAGGCTGGTGACCACCATGGTCTTGCCGGCACCCGTCTCACCGGTGACGGCGGTGAACCCGGGCGACAGCTCGACGACGGCGTCGTCGATGACTCCGAGCGACCGTATCCGCATCTCCTCCAACACGGACACGACCATACGAGGTCCGAGCGAAGAAGTGCGACGGCCCCCGCCCCCATCGTGTGAAGGCGCAGGTGACGATTACGCATCACCGCCCCCGTCACCCACGCGAGTGCCGCACCCCCGGGACCGGTGAGCGCCGCGCGGGGCCGTATCGATATCCGGCTCCGCCGCGACGGGAGTCCCCCTGTTCGAGCGAAGCCGAGACTTTGAGGGAGCGACCAACCACAACGCCGTCGCGGACACGCAACACCACAACCGCCCCCGGCGGAGCGCTAGCGCGGGGCCCCCCGCCACCCGGAGACCGGCAGCGCGAACTTCGCCACCAGCCGGTCGGTGAACGACGCGTGGTGCAGCCGCGCCAGCCGCACCGGCACCGCACCCCGGCGCACCTCGACCCGCGCCCCGGGCGGCAGTTCGATGGTGCGCCGCCCGTCGCACCACAGCACCCCCGGCTGGATGTGCGGCAGCACCTCCACCGCGAGCACCGAATCCGGCGAGGTCACCAGCGGCTTCGCGAACAGCGCGTGCGCGGAGATCGGCACCATGAGCAGCGCCTCCACCTCGGGCCACACCACGGGCCCGCCGGCCGAGAAGGCGTACGCGGTCGACCCGGTCGGCGTCGACAGCACGATCCCGTCGCAGCCGAAGCCGGTCACCGGCCGCCCGTCGATCTCCAGCACGACCTCCAGCAGCTTCTCGGCCGACATCTTCTGCACGGCGGCCTCGTTCAGCGCCCAGTCCGTGTGCACGATGTCACCGTTGCGGTGCACCACGACGTCGACGGTCATCCGCTCCTCGACCTCGTACGCCTTGCTCACCACCCGGTCGACGACCTTGTCGAGGTCGTCCCGCTCGGCCTCCGCGAGGAAGCCGACCCGCCCGAGGTTGACGCCGAGCATCGGCACTCCGGAGGCCCGCGCGAACTCGGCGCCGCGCAGCAGCGTCCCGTCTCCGCCGAGGACGATCAGCAGCTCACAGCCGTCGAGGCACTGCGGCGTGGCCTCCTTGACCAGCTCCACCTCCTCCGGCAGCGGCAGATCGGCCGCCTCGTGCTCCAGCACGCGCACCCCGATGCCGGACCGCAGCAGCCCCTTGACCACCAGTTCGGCGCTGCGGATCGCCGCGGAGCGCCCGGTGTGGGCGAGCAGGAAAACAGTACGAGCGTGGTTGTGTGTCAACGCGGCCCCTCCGCCACTGCACGGTCGACGTCGGCCGGGTCCGGTTCCGGTGCCCCGGCACGCAGCCAGAGAAAGTACTCGACATTGCCGGACGGGCCGGGCAGCGGGCTCGCGGTAACCCCGTGGGTCCCGAGTCCCAGCTCCCACGCCCTGGCGGCCACCGCGCGCACGGCCTCGGCCCGCAGCTGCGGGCTGCGCACGACTCCCCCGCTGCCCAGCCGCTCCTTGCCCACCTCGAACTGCGGCTTGACCATCATCACCAGGTCGGCGTCCGGCGTCACACACCGCTTCAGGGCGGGCAGCACCAGCCCCAGCGGGATGAAGGACAGATCCCCCACGACAAGATCCACAGGCTCCCCATCGATCGCTTCACGCGTCAACTCGCGTACGTTCGTACGGTCCTTGACGGTGACGCGTTCATCGTTGCGGAGGGACCAGGCGAGTTGTCCGTATCCGACGTCGACGGCGACGACATGCGCGGCGCCCGCGCGCAGCAGGACATCGGTGAAGCCGCCGGTGGACGCGCCGGCGTCCAGCGCCCGCCGGCCCTCGACGGCGAGCCCCCGCGGCCCAAAGGCCGCAAGTGCCCCGGCGAGCTTGTGGCCGCCCCGGGAGACGTAGTCGGGATCGCTGTCGTCGGCGGCGACGACGATCGCCGCCGCGGTCTCGACCTGGGTGGCGGGCTTGGTCGCGACGGTCTTGCCGACGGACACGCGGCCGGCGGCGATCAGCTGGCCGGCGTGCTCGCGCGAGCGGGCGAGCTTGCGGCGGACCAGTTCCGCGTCGAGACGGCGGCGTGCGACTCCTGCCACGTTCGGTTCAGCTCCTGACTTCGTACGGACTCGGGGGCGCCGGCGGACCCGGGCGGGCGTCGAGCGCGGTGAGCGCGTCGCGCAGCGCCCTGTGTACATCCTCGTACACCTCGATGTGTCCGTCGGTGGCGAGGTGGTCGGCGTCGGCCAGCCGCTCAAGCCCGGCGTCGACGTCGGCGGTGCCGGTGGGGGTGCGCGGGACGTTCAGCGGTGCCGGGGCGGCCGGATCGGGCTCCGGGCCGTCGTCGGTGCCTGACCCGGGCCCGTACCCGTCTGCCGGCTCGTGGCCGGGCCCGTACCCGTCCTCGGACCGGTATTCGTCCCCCGGCTCGTCCGGGATCTCGGGCGCACTGTCGCTCATGCCCAGACGCTACCCCGAAGCACTGGGGTACCGTCGGTCGCGATGGCCACGATCGAGGAGTGCCGCGCCGCACTCGAAAAACTTTCGGACAACATGCAGTCGGCCGAGGGCGACGTCCGCGACGCCGCGTCCCTGGACCGCTCGGTGAGCTGTCACATCACCGACCTGGACGTCACCTTCACCGGCCGGATGACCGCCGGCCGGATCGAGATCGACGACACCCGCCAGGGGCCGCCGGCCGCGAAGGCGCAGATCAGACTCGCCATGGCCGGTGAGGACCTGGTGGCCCTGGTCGACGGCGAGCTGCTCTTCGCCAAGGCCTGGGGCTCGGGCCGGGTGAAGCTGGAGGCGAACCTGCTCGACCTGTTCCGGCTGCGCAAGCTCCTCTAGAGCCGACCTCTGGCCCCGGCCCGCGGAGCCTCCTCCAGAACCCGCTCCGGACCGTGCTCGGCGACCGGGCCCCGGCCGGGATTCAGGGGGCGTCGCCGGCCGCCACGCGTGCGCGTGCCTTGCGGGCCGCCGGAACCACCAGCGGGGTGCCCGTCTCCGGGTCGTCGATGACCTGGCAGCGCAGTCCGAAGACCTCCTCCACCAGTTCGGCGGTGACCACGTCGTCCGGCGCTCCCTCGGCGATGATCCGGCCGGCCCGCAGGGCGATGAGATGGGTGGCGTACCGGGCCGCGTGGTTGAGGTCGTGCAGCACCGCGACCAGGGTGCGGCCCTGCTGCTCGTGGAGTTCGGCGCACAGGTCGAGGACGTCGATCTGGTGCTGGATGTCCAGATAGGTGGTCGGCTCGTCGAGCAGCAGCAGCGGGGTCTGCTGGGCGAGCGCCATGGCGATCCACACCCGCTGCCGCTGACCGCCGGACAGCTCGTCGACATAGCGGTCGGCCAGTTCGGCGACCCCGGTCTGGGCCATGGACTCCCGCACGACCCGCTCGTCCTCGGCCGACCACTGGCGCAGGATCCCCTGGTGCGGATACCGGCCGCGGCCCACCAGGTCGCCCACGGTGATCCCGTCGGGCGCGATGGACGACTGGGGCAGCAGGCCCAGGGTGCGCGCGACCTGCTTCGCGGGCATCGACTGGATGACCTGCCCGTCCAGGAGCACCCGGCCCGTGGCCGGCTTCAGCATCCGTGACAGCGCCCGCAGCAGGGTCGACTTGCCGCACGCGTTCGGGCCGACGATCACCGTGAAGGAGTTGTCGGGGATCTCCACCGACAACTGCTCGGCGATGACGCGCTGGTCGTAGGCGAGGGTGACGTTCTCGGCGGACAGGCGGTTCACGGTGCTCCTTCGGGTGTTCTCGTGCGGTGCGCCGCCGGTTTCGTGGACGCCGCTCATATCCGGCCCGCCCTGCGCTCGGTGACCAGCAGCCACAGCAGATAGCCGCCGCCGAGGACACCGGTGACCACGCCGACGGGCAACTGGTCGGCGCCGAACACGCGCTGCGCGGCCCAGTCGGCAAAGACCAGCAGGGTGGCTCCCATGCACAGGGCGGGCACCAGGTTGGGGCCCGGCGAGCGGGTCAGGCGCCGGGCGAGCTGCGGTGCGGTGAGCGCCACGAAGCTGACGGGCCCCGCGGCGGCGGTCGCGCCCGCGGTGAGCAGCACGGCCGCCACCACCATCAGCATCCGTACCCGCTCGACCCGGACTCCGAGGGCGTACGAGACGTCGTCGCCCATCTCCGTCATCCGCAGCCCCCGCGCGTTGACGAGGACGACCGGTACGAGGACGGCGCACAGCCCGAGCAGCGGCCAGACCTGGCTCCAGTCACGGCCGTTGAGGGACCCCGTCATCCACACGACGGCGCGGGCGGCGTCGACCAGGTCGGCCTTGGTGAGCAGATAGCCGTTGACGGCGGTGACGACCGCGTTGACGCCGATGCCGACCAGGACCAGCCGGTATCCGTGCACGCCCCGCTTCCAGGCGAGCAGATAGATGGCGAGCCCGGTGAGCAGACCGCCGGCGAGCGCGCCGACGGTGACCGAGGCGGCGGACCCGGACATCAGCACGATCACGACAAGGGCGCCCGCCGTGGAGCCCTGCGAGAGACCCAGCACGTCCGGGCTGCCCAGCGGGTTGCGCGACACGGACTGGAACAGGGCGCCGCCGAGGCCGAGCGAGGCGCCGACCAGCAGGCCGACCAGGACACGCGGCAGCCGCAGTTCGTTGATGATGAGTTCCTGGAACGGGGTGCCGTCCCCGGCCAGCGTGCGCAGCACGTCGCCGGCCGGGATCGCGGCGTCGCCGGTGCCGATCAGCAGCACGCTCGCGGCGCCGGCGGCGACGAGCAGCAGGACGACGACGATCAGGGCGCGCGGATCCAGCCGCAGGGAGAGCCCTCCGGGGGCGCGCACGGCGCGCACGGCGCGGCTCGCGCGATTCGTCTGATGGGTCTTCACAGCTGCGCTGTCCTCCGCCGTCGTACGAGAAAGATGAAGACCGGGCCGCCGATGAGCGCGGTGACGATGCCCACCTGGAGTTCCGAGGGGCGCGCGACGACCCGTCCGAGGACATCGGCGCCGAGCAGCAGCACGGGCGACAGGACGGTCGCGTACGGCAGGATCCAGCGCAGGTCGGGTCCGGTGAAGGAGCGCACGGCGTGCGGCACCATCAGGCCGACGAACACGATCGGCCCGCAGGCCGCGGTCGCGGCGCCGCACAGCACGGTCGCGGCGAGCATGGCCAGCGCGCGGGTCCGGTTGAGGTTGGCGCCGAGGGCGCGGGCGGTGTCGTCGCCCATCGCGACGGCGTTCAGCGGCCGGGCGAGCAGCAGCGCGAGGACCGTGCCGGAGGCGAGGAACGGCAGGACCTGCATGATGGTCGAGTCGGTGGCCGAGGCCAGCGAACCCACCGTCCAGAAGCGCATCTTGCCCAGCGCCGCGTCGTCCGTGATCATCACGGCCTGGAGATAGCCGTAGAGGGCGGCGCTGATCGCCGTACCGGCGAGTGCGAGCCGCACGGGGGTGGCGCCCCGGCTGCCGCCGAGGAACCACACCAGCGCGCCGACGGCGGCGGCGCCCGCGAACGCGAACCACACATAGCCGTTCAGGCTGGTGACGCCGAAGAAGGTCATGGCCGTGACGACAGCGGCGGACGCGCCCGCGTTGATGCCGAGCAGTCCGGGGTCCGCCAGCGGGTTGCGGGTGAGCGCCTGCAGCACCGCCCCGGACAGGCCGAGCGCGGCGCCGACGAGCAGCCCGAGGACGGTGCGGGACAGCCGCTGGTCGACGACCACGTCGCCGTATGTGCCCGCATCGTGGAACAACCCGTGCCAGACCTGCTCCAGCGACAGCTCTTTCGCCCCGATCGCGATGCTCGCCAAAGCGACGAGCAGCAGGATCGCGACGGCGACGAGGAGCCCAAGGGCCCGCGCCGTACGGCGGGTTGGGAGCGCGGAGGCATGCGCCGAGCGCTCTTCGGGAGGACTGTCGACCAACACGAGGTTAGGTTAGCCTACCCTCGCATCAGTTCTCGATGCCGGGATCCCCACCCTTCGGCCGCCCGCCTCAGAGCGCGAGCCGTGCCAGTGCCTTACCCCCGTCCAGCTCGCAGGAACCCCCGTCGGCCGCCGTCCAGGCCGCCGCGCACAGGGCGCGCAGCCCGTCCACCGCCGCGCCGTCGCCCGTCAGCTCCAGCCGGCCGTCGGTGGCCGTCGCCGTCCAGCCCGCGCAGCGAAAGCCCGCGCCGTCCTCGGCGACCTCGGGCTGTCCGGTGAGCAGACCGCGCAGGTCGGCGTCCACATAGGTGGGCCGGTGCCGGGGCGGCGCGGCGAGCAGCTGCGCCGCGTCGGTGACGCCCGTCAGCACGAGCAGCGAGTCGACGCCCCCGTTGAACGCGCCTTCGATGTCCGTGTCCAGCCGGTCCCCGACGACCAGCGGGCGCACCGCTCCGGTCCGCAGGATCGTCTCCCGGTGCATCGGCGGCAGCGGCTTGCCGGCCACCTGCGGCTCGGCGCCCGTGGCGATCCGTACCACCTCCACCGCCGCACCGTTGCCCGGGG
Organism: Streptomyces sp. NPDC001508; assembly: GCF_040298665.1. Taxonomy (NCBI): domain Bacteria; kingdom Bacillati; phylum Actinomycetota; class Actinomycetes; order Kitasatosporales; family Streptomycetaceae; genus Streptomyces; species Streptomyces sp. NPDC001508. The sequence goes on along the minus strand of NZ_JBEPAP010000005.1, from coordinate 5,562 downwards.
CGATCCCGCGTCCGCTCGGAATCGTCAGATCCGTGTTGGAGGCGAACCACGGCACGCCACGCGCGACGGCGTAGCACGCCTCCGCGAAACGGCCCCAGGGCAGGTCGGGCCCGCCGTACCCCTGCACGACCGCCGCCGGGTCGTCGTCCGCGGACTCCACCGGACACAGACCGCGCTCACGCAGCGCCGACCGCAGTCCCTCACCGCCGATCACCAGCACCCGCGCGCCCGGCGGCACCTGCTCGCCGATCAGCCGCGCCACCGCCTGCGCGGAGGTGATGACATCCCCGGCCCCCGTCGGGATCCCCAGCTCGGTCAGGTGCGCGGCCACGGTGTCCGGCGTGCGCAGCGCGTTGTTCGTGACGTACGCCAGATGCATCCCGCCCGTGCGGGCCGCCGCCAGTGACTCGACCGCGTGCACGATGGCGTCCCCACCCGCGTACACCACCCCGTCCAGATCGAGCAGTGCCGTGTCGTACGCCTCGCTCAGGGGCCGCCCACTGCCCGCGGGCCTCGTCCTGACACCCTGGCTCATTCCGCATCGCTCCTCGCTGCGCCGTTTTCCTCCGATCATCCCGCATGGCACCGACACACGTACGATGCCGAGATGAAGACAGCAGGTCACCCGGAAGCAAAGACGCGCCGCGGCCTGGAACTCACCCCGTTCCGCGGCCTGCGCTACGACCCCGAACGGGTCGGAAGTCTGGCCGCCGTGACGTCCCCGCCGTACGACGTCGTGGTCCGTCCGGACGGCGTGCGACACCTCCAGTCGGCCGATCCCCACAACATCGTCCGGCTGATTCTTCCGCAGGCGGACACCCCCACCGAAAGCAACAAACAGGCGGCCGAAACCCTGCACCACTGGCTGGCCGAGGGAGTGCTGGCCCCCGACCCCGAACCGGGGCTGTACATCTACGAGCAGCGTGACGGCGACGGCATGATCCAGCGCGGCATCATCGGCGCCCTGCGTCTGTCGGAACCGGCCGAGGGCGTCGTCCTGCCGCACGAGGAGGTCATGCCGCCCGTCGTCGCGGACCGCGCCGCCCTGATGCGCGCCACCTGCGCCAACCTCGAACCGCTGCTCCTGACCTACCACGGCAACGGCTCCGCGGCCGATGTGGTGGAACGCACCGCCCTGCGCGCCCCGCTGCTCGCCACGACCACCGAGGACGGCTATCGCCACCTCCTGTGGTCGGTCACCGACCCCGACGACGTGGCCCGCGTACAGACGGACCTCGCCCACCACCAGGCCCTGATCGCCGACGGCCACCACCGCTGGGCCACCTGTCTGCGGCTACGCGCGGAGCATCCGTCGCCCAGCCCCTGGGACTACGGACTGGTCCTCCTGGTGGACACGGCCCGCTATCCGCTGCGCGTCCGCGCCATCCACCGGCTGCTGCACGGGCTGCCGGTGGCGAGCGCGCTGTCCGCCCTGGACGGGCTCTTCCGGGTACGGCATCTGACGACGCCGCTGCCGAACGCGCTGGCGGCCCTGGCCGAGGCGGCGGACGCCGGCAACGCCTTCCTGCTCGCGGGCGACGGCGCCTTCCACCTCGTCGACCGCCCGGACCCCGGCCTGCTGGCCCGTACCGTGCCCGCCGACCGCCCCGCCGCCTGGCGGGGCCTGGACGCCACGGTCCTGCACGCCACGCTCCTCGACCACCTCTGGCGCATCCCCGAGGACTCACCGGCGCACATCGCCTACATCCATGACACGGCCGCCACCGTCGCCAAGGCGGAGCACGACGGCGGTACGGCGGTCCTGATGCACCCGGTCCACGAGGACGTCGTACGCGACCTGGCCCGGCAGGGCGTGACGATGCCCCACAAATCGACGTCGTTCGGCCCGAAGCCGGCATCGGGTCTGGTCCTGCGAGTACTGGACCTCTGAGCCACGGGGGCCCAGGTCGAAAGGAGCCGGTGCGGTCCCCTTCGGCCTGGGCCTGTTTCGACGGCGTATTCCGACGGCGTACGTCAGTCCTTGTCGCCGTCGTCCTCCAGCGCGTCCTTCGCCTCGGCACCGCGCGGTCCCTCGGTGCCCGCCTCTTCCCCGGCGCCCGCCTGGTCGTCCAGCGCGTCGACGAACTCCACGCCGTCCAGCTCGGCCAGCCGGTCGGAGGCGTCCGTGCCGCCGTCCCGGTCGGCCTCGACAACCTTGGCGAACCACTCGCGTGCCTGGTCCTGCCGCCCGGCGGCGAGCAGCGCGTCCGCGTAGGCGTACCGCAGGCGCGCGGTCCACGGCTGTACCGAGTTGGAGGCCAGCTCGGGGCTCTGCAGCGTCACGATGGCCGCGTCCAGCTGGCCCATGTCGCGCCGGGCGCCGGCCGCGACGAGCCGCATCTCCACCTGCCCCGCCTTGTCCAGCTTGTGCACCTCGGGGGCACCGGCCATGTCGAGCGCCTTCTCCGGCCGGCCGAGCCCCCGCTCGCAGTCGGCCATCACGGGCCACAGATCGACGTTCCCCGTCATCCGCCGCGCGGCCCGGAACTCGGCGAGCGCCTCCGCGTACTTCTGGTTGGCGTACGCGGCGAACCCGGCCGCCTCCCGTACGGCGGCGACGCGCGACGCCAGGCGCAGGGCCACCTTGGAGTAGCCGTACGCGCCCTCGGGGTCCTCGTCGATCAGCCGGGCCACCATCACCAGGTTCCTGGCGACGTCGTCGGCGAGCGTCTTGGGCAGGCTCTGCAGTTCCTGCCGTACGTCCTTGTCGATCTCGTCGCCCGTGACGTCCTCCGGGATCGGCAGTCGCTTGATCGGCTCACGGTCCCGGTCGCGCTCACGGTCCTCACGGAAGCGCCCCCCGCCACCGCGCCGGTCGTCCCGACCACGGAACCCACCACCGGGACGGCCACCCCGGTCATCACGCCGGAAACCACTCCCCCGGTCATCACGTCGATCGTCCCGACGGTCATCACGTCGATCGTCCCGCCGGTCGTCACGAGCACGGAACCCACCGCGCTCACCGCGCTCACCCCGGTCACCCCGGTCACCCCGGTCACCGCGGTCGTCACGCCGGAAATCACGCCGATCGTCGCGCCGGTCGTCCCGCCCACGGAATCCGCCACGCTCACCACGATCACCGCGGTCATCCCGCCGGAAACCACGGTCACGGTCATCACGGCGGTCATCGCGACGGAAGTCGGGGCGCTCTCCGCCACGCCGCTCATCGTGACGGTCGTCCCGCCGGAAACCACGGTCACGGTCATCACGGCGGTCATCGCGACGGAAGTCGGGGCGCTCTCCGCCACGCCGCTCATCGTGACGGTCGTCCCGT
>NZ_JBEPAP010000005.1:0-2192 GCF_040298665.1 Streptomyces sp. NPDC001508 | reverse complement strand
CCGCCGGAAACCACGGTCACGGTCGTCACGCCGGTCATCCCGGCGGAAACCACGGTCACGGTCATCGCGCCGGTCATCGCGCCGGAAACCACGGTCACGGTCGTCCCGTCGGTCATCGCGACGGAAGTCGGGGCGTTCTCCGCCACGCCGGTCGTCGCGCCGGTCGTCCCGTCGGAAGCCTCGGTCGCGGTCGTCACGCCCACGGAAGCCTCCGCGGTCTCCCCGGTCACCCCGGTAGTCGCCTCGCTGCTCACCACGGCTGTCATCACGCCGGAAACCACCGCGGTCGCCACGGTCGTCCCGTCGAAAACCGCGGTCGCGGTCATCACGGCCACGCTGACCACCACGGTCGTCGCGGCGGGCGTATCCGCCATGTCCGCCACGCTCGCCACGATCGTCGTCGCGGCGGTGGCGACGATCGTCGTCACGCCGCTCGCCCCGGTCGACGCGCTCGCCCCGGTCGGCACGGTGGTCGCGGTCGTCACGGCGATACGACGGACGGTCCCCGTCGCGCCGGAAACCACGGCCGTGGTCGCCGCCGCGGTCGCCGCCGCGATCGTCGCGGCGGCCGTAACTGCCGCGCTCGCCACGTTCGTTGCCGCGCTGTGGGCCACCTCGGTACCCGCCACGGTCACCGCGGTCACCACTGTCCCGTCGCCGCGGTTCGCGCTCCGGTCGATCGTCGGGAGAGTTGGTGGACATGGTGACTCCTGTCTTCGGTACCGCAAGCATTGTAAAAACAAAAGGACCCCTGGTCCCAGCTGAACGCTGGGACCAGGGGTCCTCCAAAGATTGTTCGGCGGTGTCCTACTCTCCCACAGGGTCCCCCCTGCAGTACCATCGGCGCTGTAAGGCTTAGCTTCCGGGTTCGGAATGTAACCGGGCGTTTCCCTCACGCTATGACCACCGAAACACTATGAAACTGTGAACCGCCACACCACCCTGCCACGGGCGGGGCTGTTCGTGGTTTCAGAACCAACACAGTGAACGCGAGCCTCTATGGACAAGCCCTCGGCCTATTAGTACCGGTCACCTCCACCAGTTACCTGGCTTCCAGATCCGGCCTATCAACCCAGTCGTCTACTGGGAGCCTTACCCCATCAAGTGGGTGGGAGTCCTCATCTCGAAGCAGGCTTCCCGCTTAGATGCTTTCAGCGGTTATCCCTCCCGAACGTAGCCAACCAGCCATGCCCTTGGCAGAACAACTGGCACACCAGAGGTTCGTCCGTCCCGGTCCTCTCGTACTAGGGACAGCCCTTCTCAAGACTCCTACGCGCACAGCGGATAGGGACCGAACTGTCTCACGACGTTCTAAACCCAGCTCGCGTACCGCTTTAATGGGCGAACAGCCCAACCCTTGGGACCGACTCCAGCCCCAGGATGCGACGAGCCGACATCGAGGTGCCAAACCATCCCGTCGATATGGACTCTTGGGGAAGATCAGCCTGTTATCCCCGGGGTACCTTTTATCCGTTGAGCGACGGCGCTTCCACAAGCCACCGCCGGATCACTAGTCCCGACTTTCGTCCCTGCTCGACCCGTCGGTCTCACAGTCAAGCTCCCTTGTGCACTTACACTCAACACCTGATTACCAACCAGGCTGAGGGAACCTTTGGGCGCCTCCGTTACCCTTTAGGAGGCAACCGCCCCAGTTAAACTACCCATCAGACACTGTCCCTGATCCGGATCACGGACCCAGGTTAGACATCCAGCACGACCAGACTGGTATTTCAACGACGACTCCACACCAACTGGCGTCAATGCTTCAAAGTCTCCCAGCTATCCTACACAAGCCGAACCGAACACCAATATCAAACTGTAGTAAAGGTCCCGGGGTCTTTCCGTCCTGCTGCGCGAAACGAGCATCTTTACTCGTAGTGCAATTTCACCGGGCCTATGGTTGAGACAGTCGAGAAGTCGTTACGCCATTCGTGCAGGTCGGAACTTACCCGACAAGGAATTTCGCTACCTTAGGATGGTTATAGTTACCACCGCCGTTTACTGGCGCTTAAGTTCTCAGCTTCGCCCACCCGAAAGTGAGCTAACCGGTCCCCTTAACGTTCCAGCACCGGGCAGGCGTCAGTCCGTATACATCGCCTTACGGCTTCGCACGGACCTGTGTTTTTAGTAAACAGTCGCTTCTCGCTGGTCTCTGCGGCCACCCCCAGCTCAGGAAGTAAATCCCCTCACCA